>CALZMZ010000001.1 GCA_945788685.1 Thermodesulfovibrionia bacterium
CCCGCTCACCTATTACTTTTGATATTTCAAATGCATCAGCAGGCGGCACACCTATCATTATGGTAAAAGGGTAAAAGACATAGCCAAGCAGGCCCTTTAAAGACCAGTCGATATTAAGGCCGATTAATGCATTCACCTTTGCACCTGCGCCTGCGGATATGAAGTCAGCAAGGGCAACAAGGCCGAGAAATGCAACAAGCAGTGATACAACGCCAACAGCCAGTTTAAGCCCTGCATTGGCGCCATTTATAATTGCTTCAATTACCGATGACTCTTTTTTATAATACGGTCTGATATCCAGGCCAAGAGTTTCAGGCTGTCCGGTTTCCGGCATTAACAGCTTGGACATGATAATGGCCGCAGGAGCAGACAGAAACGATGCCGATACAAGGTGCCCTGCAATTGTCGGAAACTGTTTCTGGAGAATGAGAATGTAAATTGCCAGTACAGTTGATGCAATGGTGGCCATTCCTGCTGTCAGAATTGTGCAGAGTTCCGACTTTGTCATCTTTTCCAGATAGGGCCGGATAGTTGTGGCAGATTCAATACCTACAAAAATATTACTTGAAGCACATAAGGATTCTGCACCGCTGACCTTCATAAGCTTTGTAAATAATTTTGCAAAAATCCTGACCAGCCATGACATGATCCCTGCATAATACAGAACCGCCATGAGACTGGCAAAGAAAATTATCTGCGGCAGTACCTGTACAGCAAAGATAAAACCAAGGGATTCTTCTCCCCATTCATTTGTAGTGCCGGGCGGCAGGGCCAGTCTTCCAAACAGGAATTTAGTACCTGAACTCGCAACATCTATGATCTTTACCAAGGCATCATTTATAAACATGAACACATTTGCCCCTGCCGGAACTATAAATATAAATAAGGCAAAAATCATCTGGAGCACAAGTCCCCATATCACTACGCGCCAGTTTACAACACTCCTGTTGGAAGACAAAAGCCATGCAAAAGCCATGAGAATAAATATGCCTGCAAAGCTCACAAAATTATACATTTTTTATCCTTTCATTTATTAAAATGGTCACGTAAACATATAGAGAGAAAACCCGGCCCCGGAACAACTATCAGTCAAGGAAACTGGCAAAGACTGTCGATGCATATAAAGTATCATGTGTAAGCTCTGAAATAATATCGTAAAATAACATGTTAGATCAAGAAATAAATTCAACCTCCGTGCAAATTGAATCTTAAACTGAATACTGCTAAACTTCTTTAACTATTGAGCTTTAAAAAAGATTTTCCAAAATATGGAGGGCATATGATAGTTCATAATGAAGACATAAAAGAAATAATCGCTGAAATTCCTGAGGGTCATAAGCATGTAAGGACAACTGTAGTGTTTCAAGACGGCAAAAGTATGACCTTGCAGGAGGCTGCAATGGCAAATCTTGTAAGGGCCTATATTAATATCAAGACTCATCCCTTCAGGGCTAGAATACGGTTAACAGGAACAAGGTTAAAAGAAAGAAAAGATGGTTTTGCTGAGTGGCAGCTGGTGGAGGACTGAATAAATATGTAAAACTGTAGTATAGTCATGATGACAGTTAAAGGGTCTTGAAATTTTTTTTTCTCATTCGTAAAATATTTTCTCTGAAGTAATTACCTTTGAAATACGAAGGACCATTAATGATTAAGATAGAGAACCTGACAAAATATTTCGGCGACACATGTGCTGTTGATCAGATCAGCTTTGAGATCAGAAAAGGTGAGGTCCTTGGCCTGCTCGGACCAAATGGAGCGGGCAAGACAACAACCATGAGGATGCTTACCTGTTACCTGAAGCCGTCATCGGGTGATATCAATGTAAAGGACTTCAGTATAGAAGACAACGCCCTCGAGATAAAAAAACTGATCGGATACCTGCCTGAGTCAGCCCCTCTGTATCCGGACATGATTGTATATGATTATCTCAGGTTCATTGCTGATGTCCGCGAACTGGAAAAGTCAAACGTTGATGCACGCATTAAGGAACTGGCAGGCATATGTGGTATAAGTGAGGTAATGCATAAGTCTATCAATGAACTCTCAAAGGGTTACAAACAGAGAGTCGGTCTGGCCCATGCCATGATGAACGACCCTGAAATACTTGTTCTTGACGAGCCAACATCAGGACTTGATCCAAATCAGATTGTCGAAATACGGGACATAATAAAAAAGATCGGCAAAGAAAAGACTGTCATCCTCTCCACTCACATATTGAGCGAAGCTGAAGCAACATGTGACCGCATAGTTATCATTAATAAGGGTAAAATTGTGGCTGCCGGAGCTACTGATGAGCTCAAGAGGGAAGCAGGAAGTGATTTCATAATGCAGGTATCACTGAAGCACAATAATTTTGAAGATATCAGCAACTCCCTCAGGAATGTTCCTGAAGTTAATGATGTGATACTTATCAATGATGAAAATGGGACCATAGACTTTCATCTTGCCTGCAGCGGCAAAAAGGATGTAAGGCCTGAAATTTATGAAGTCATAAGGAACAACAGCTGGATTCTTCTGGAGTTTCATATGGAATCAAGGACTCTGGAGACGATCTTCAGGGAACTGACAAAGGAAAGTTAAAATGACAAACACACTTAATATTTTCAAAAAAGAGTTGAAAGGATATTTCATCTCACCTATAGCCTATATCGTCATTTCCATATTTCTTATTCTTACGGGATGGTTTTTCTTTTCAACTTTTTTTCTGTACGGCCAGGCTGAGATGCGGGGCTTCTTTTCACTTCTCCCCATTATCTTTTCATTTATTATTCCCGCCATAACCATGAAACTTTTTTCAGAAGAGTTCAATACAGGATCGTACGAACTTTTGCTTACATTACCCGTTTCATCACTGAATATTATTTTAGGCAAATTCATGGCAGCAGCCTCCTTTGTCTCAATTATGCTTGTACCCACTATTTTTTATGCTTTTTTTATCTCGTTTCTGGGAGACCTTGACTGGGGGCCGGTTATAGGAGGATATATCGGGGCGGTATTACTGGGAGCAGCTTTTTCTGCCATAGGCCTGTTCGCATCTTCCATAACCAGAAACCAGATTATCGCATTCATAACCGGAATGTCATTATGTTTCCTGCTTACATTAGTCGATAAGATACTGTTCTTCTTGCCCGAGTCAGCCTTGAACTTTTTTCAGTTTCTAGGTGCTGATTTTCATTTCAGGAACATTTCAAAAGGGGTCATAGATTCAAGGGACCTGTTATATTTCCTGAGTGTCTGCTTTGTGATGCTTTACAGCACCAACCTTGTTATTCAGGAGAAGTCTTAAGATATTATTATGGATAAGAAAGTAAACATAAATACATATTCAAGGTTTCTCATATATGTAATCGTCATTGTCCTTATCAACATTGCCGGGATTACTCTTTTTTTCAGGGCAGACCTTACCTCCAACAAGGTGTACTCTCTGTCAGACGCAAGTAAAAATGTGGTCAGCACTCTTTCAGAGCCATTGACCGTCAAGGTGTTCTTCAGCAGCAACCTGCCTGCTCCCTACAATAATATTGAGCGTTATCTTCATGACCTGCTGGAAGAATATGCAGTTGCAGGTGAAAGATATTTCAACTACCAGTTTCATGATGTATCAGGCGAAGAAAGTGACCGGCCCGGTCGTAACAGGGAACTGGCTCAGAGCTATGGAGTGCACCCGGTGCAGATCCAGAATATTGAACAGGATGAGGTCAAGTTCCAGCAGGCATATATGGGAATAGTATTAATGCATGGTGATATTATCGAGGCCCTTCCATCAATTACATCTACTGAAGGACTTGAGTACCAGATAACATCTGCCATACAGAAAATGAATAACAAGATAAGTGCGCTCTTAAGACTGAAAGATAAAATTAATGTAAAATTATTCCTGTCATCCTCCCTGAGTATTGTCGGACCTTATATGAACATACCCGGGCTTTCCGAGCTTCCTTCCAAAGTGCAGGCAATAGTCAATAAGCTGAATGGAAAAAATTATGGCAAGCTGGAATTTTCTCACCTTGACCCGAGCATACATCCCGACAGTACAAATATCGCAGAGCAATACAACATTGTTCGCCTCAACTGGGAGCAGTTCCAGGACAGAAGGGGAAAGACAATACCTGCTGACAGGGGCTATGCTGGTATTATCGTAGAGCACGGAAATAATGCAGAGAAAATCAAGCTGATAGATGTCGTCCGGCTGCCGATATTCGGCACCCAGTATCATCTTACTGAACTTGATACGCTTGAAACAGCCATAAATGAAACCATCGAGAATGTAATTGATGTTAATGAGGAGATCGGTTATCTGGCTGATCACGGAACACTTGCTTTTGGTCAGGCATCACCCCAGATGATGGCATTTCAGCAGCAGGAATCATTAAGCAGCCTGAATACTCTCCTGTCAAATCAGTATTCAGTCACACAGGTTAATTTAAAAGAGGAAGGTATTCCTGAAGGTCTCTCATTTCTTATCATTGCAGGGGCAAAGGAGAATTTTTCAGATTATGAGTTGTATCAGATTGACCAGTTTCTCATGAGAGGCAATAAACTTGCTGTTTTTATGGATTCATTCAGTCAGATTACACCCCAGGGACAGCAGGCCATGCAGCAAATGAGACAGCCGGTCTTTCTGCCTCTGAACACAGGACTGGAAAAATTGCTTGCCCATTACGGAGTGACAGTGAAAAAATCCATTGTCCTTGACAGGAACTCATATAAACAGAGGGTTCCGAGTGCCTTTGGCGGTGGTGAGAGACAGATTTACTTTGCTCCCCTAATAAAAAACGAGATGATTAACAAAGACACAGGATACCTGAGTAATATTAAAGGACTTGTAATGCTTCAGGCATCACCCCTTATTATTGATGAAACAAAGATAAAGGACAACGGACTTGTTGCTACCAGGCTGTTTTCATCATCAGAAGAATCATGGGAGATGTCTGAAAGAATAAACCTGAATCCGATGTTCATGACTCCTCCGGCTGATGATGAAGAATTCAGAAGTTCAGAACTGGCCTATACACTTGAAGGTCCGTTCCCGAGTTATTTTGCAGACAGGCCCATACCGGAAAAGGATGTAGACAAAACAGATGAAGCCGCTGCTGATGAAACAGGAATAGATGCGGAAAGCACGGGAATAGACATGTCAGCCATTGCAGCTGAAGACACAACCATTAAGAAAGGCAAGCCTTCCAGGATATTTGTTATCGGGACATCTGAAATACTGAAAGACAATGTTATGGACAAAGACGGAGCAAGTCCAAATTCACAATTCATAATGAACGTGGTTGATTACCTGAACAACAGGGAGGATATAGCTGTCATGAGAAGCAAGACCCAGAGTTTCAACCCTCTTCGTGATATAGAGCCCGGGGCGAAAACAGCCATAAAGACAGCAAATATTGCAGGTCTGCCTGTTCTGGTCATAATTGCCGGAATGATTTTCTGGTTCAGAAGAACATCAAGAAAGAGATTTATCCAGAAAATATTCAGCTAGCGGATATGTTTTAAGTTGCATGTTATACAATGCCTCTTTGTCTTTACATATAACAGGTAACTAATAATTAATAACAAGATGTTGAGGAGCACTATATGAAGGGCAAAAAAGAAATAGCCATCCTGTTTTTTATAATGGTTGTACTTGTGTTTTATATCAAGTCAGAAAAAGGGGATAACACCAGTTACACACTTCCTGATATTGCTAAAATTGAAACAGGCAATGTTTCCGGAATCACCATAAATAAAATAGACTCTGAGATAGCGCTCGTCAGGGAAAACAATATATGGCTGGTTGGGACCGAAAAATATCCTGCAGACCCTTCAACAGTAGATAAAATTCTTGGTCACATATCAGGTGTATCACTTACCGCGCTTGCATCTGAATCTAAAAATTATTCCATATACGAACTTGATAATGATAAAAAGCTCGAGGTCAGGGCGTTTAAGGGTGAAGATGTTATCCGTACTCTCAGCATAGGCAAACCGGCATCCTCTCACAGACATACGTTTGTAATGATAGATGATGATCACAGGGTATATCATGCTGAGGGAAACATAAGGACTGAATTCGACAAAACAGTTCCTGATTTGAGGGACAAAAAGGTCATGGCTGTTCAGGATGATATCAGTGAACTGACTCTGCAGGAAGGCGATAAAAAAATAACTGTCGTAAAAGCTGCTGCACCTGTGTCTGTTGATGTAACTGCCGCCAAAAAAGAGGATTCCGCACCTGAAGAAACAGGTCCGAAATGGACCACATCTGATGGATCGCATGTTAAAGACAGTGAAATAGACAGTATGATCAGCAGCCTGTCTGATTATCGATGTGACGAATTTATTGAAGGAAAGACCAGGGAGGATTTTACATCGCCTGTTTATACTGCTACGTTTAAAGGAGTAAAAGAGTATTCCATCTCATTTTATGAAAAACAGGATGAAAAATATCCTGCCGTTTCCTCTGAAAATGATTATCCATTTATGGTTTCAGAGTGGAAAGCAAAGAAAATCATGAAAGAGCTGGACAGCCTGGTAGAATCAGAACAGTGATGATGTAATGACCAATGTCAAAGCTCCAATGTCAATTGAATGTCAACTGCCTTATTAATAAACTAAAAGAATAGGTAAGCGGATGAGTTGGATTTTTCAAATGTATAATGTACTTACATTGCGACATTGGGATTTCAATTGACATTGGAGCTTTGACATTGGTCATTACATACGCTATATTATCTTATGCTGGAAATAATGCGCAGCAACAAGTTTTTCAGTGTCTTCGTGCTGTCAGCGGTGACTTTCATGATTATCATATCCTTCGTGTTCTGGGGTATCGGCCCACAGGATAATCCCACATTATCCTATGTTGCCCATATTGAAGATGAAAAAGTCTCGATCGAAGAGTACTGGAGAACATATGATAATGAATACAAGAAAGCAAAAGAACAGTACACCGATGAAAAAGAGATAGAAGCCCTGAATCTTCCTGACAAGGTTATCAATGCACTTGTTGACAGAAAGGTCCTCCTGATAGTTGCTGAAAGGGCTGGCATAATCACAAGCGACAAAGAGCTTCAGAATGCCATCGTGGCTATGCCTTATTTTCAGAAGGACGGGGTTTTTAATCCTCAGGTTTACAAAAGGGCGTTACGTCTTAACCGCACTACTCCCCAGACGTTTGAAGCAGGATTAAGACAGGACCTGATCGTTACAAAAATAAGCAGGATAATTGGAGAGACAGCTGAACTGTCTCCGGATGAATACAAAATGCTTGAATCAATTGAAGGTGACAATAGAAGTCAATTGGAACAGATATTCCTGAGATCAAAAAGCAGCCAGAACCTGCAGGCTTATATTGAAGCAATGAAACGGCAGCTTGATATCACAGTAAACAGAGATCTTGTTTTATAATATTTCCTGCACCCTTCATTCGTCCTGAACATTAAATGCACTTACAATATCTGTAAATGCTTTTCCTGACTTCACAGGACATAATAACAAATAACAAAATATCAAATAAGCACCAATGACCAAATGTCAAAATGTGAGAAGAACAGGCGAACCGGTAAAGGTAACTCTCCGGCAAATAAAATTATTGTCTTGTTATCCATAGTCTTACAGTAGTTCTTTTTTTGGATTATACCATTCAGATGAGGGATTGCACTTATAATATACAAAACTAATGGATCAAATCCTATTATTAATAAAGATAATTTCTATATTCATCTCTTGTAAAAATGCGTGTCTCATGCAATAATCTATACAAATGAAAAAGATTATTCTTATATTGGTTGTTGTTACGGTTGTCCCGGCCATGATGTCATTTGCGAGAGTAAAAGAGAAGGAAGCCGGGGTTATAAAGGACAGTACAAACCTGCATTTCACCGGCAAGTACTGCACAGAATGTCATGAAAAGGCCCCTGAAAAGGGAGGAGACAAACTCCTGAAGTTTAATGGTGATTATTCGCAGTTATGTAAATGTCACGGATACACACCCGGGACGTATATTCACCCGGTAGAAATTGTCCCAAGTGAAGAGAAGAAGCCCCATCTTCCTGAAGACCTTCCTCTTGTAAATGGAAAGCTTGTGTGCTCTACCTGTCATGATATGTACCTCCAATGTCAGGACGATAAACAAACAGAAGCACTGAATAGACGATTCTTAAGGGGCGCTCCCTATATGAAGCGCACGGCTTTGTGTTTCCGGTGTCATGATGAAAAGAAATATGCCATGCTTGATCCCCATAACCAGATTTCAGAGAGTGGTGGTATTAACAAAGACAAATGCCTCTACTGCCACTCTGAGATGCCTGATGCAGATGTTCAGTCATACAGTGATGTAAAACTGATTGGCAAGCTTGAGGTATTGTGCTTCAGGTGCCATTACAAACAGAGCAAGTTTCATCCCATCAACGCTAATCATCTGCGCATCCCTTCTGAAGCCATAGTTGCGAACATGGAGGAATCAGAAAAAAAGCTGGGTGTTATTCTTCCCCTGGACAGGGAAGGAAAAGTCACCTGTCCTACCTGCCATAATCCTCATGAAAAGGGTGTCCTGCCCAGTGATAAAGCCAGTGCACAGGGCGCCAGTGAAAAATCCAGGCTGCGGCTTGCAGCTAAAAACCTGCAGATATGTGTTGCCTGCCACAAAGATAAATTTAAGGACATGAAACTTGAGTAATAGCCCTCATTATTTATACATATTTAAGTAAGGGAGGCAAGCTTTAGTTTTTACCAGTGTGGCAGTTTCCGCAACCGGATATGGCAGTTGCAAGTGATCCTTTAATGTCCCACCTCATCATTTTGTAGTAATCTGTAGCGTGGGCGCCATGACAGGATAAACACATAACAGCGTCCGATCCAGTCACCCCTGCTCCTATGGAAACAGGAGGACTTGTCCTGGCAACCGGTGTTACAACATCGTATGTTGTATAAGATGAATATTCTCCTGTACCAGGGAGCTGGACATCGGTTGGGTGTCGTTTAAATGGTGAAAAGGGCGCAATCTTGTCAGCACTGATACCTTCACGAGCTCCACCGCTGGAACTGTCAAAAAGGTGAAAATATCCATGACATGTTGCACAAAATCCGCTCATCGTCTTATTATTTGGCCTGTTATTGTTAGTACTTAAATCATGGCAGGTCTGACAACCTGATGAATCAAAATCCATGGGAGATGTTGCTCCATAGTACTCATTGTGATTGGCTGCATTGACATTCTGCCATTTGGAAGCTGTCGTATTTTCAAGCCCTATCACATAATAGAGAAACCTGTAACTGTTGGCAACTATATCAGCAGTACCTAGTGCTCCATCTACATTACCGTGATGTGCCCCCTTCATGGCAGTCAAACCATTACCCTGGTTGCCACGAATTCCGTGACATCCATGGGTACCGGCACATGTAAAACCCGTATTATTTATTGTTGTATTAATTCCTGCAATATCATGTCGTCTTCCGGGTGGCTGGGATGGATTATCGAAACTTCCAAAGTCTTTAATATTATGTCCCTTTTTGTCAGAAGCCCCGCTTCCTTTTGTTCCATCTATATAGGCAAAATTTCCTCCTGCCAGGTCAGGCGCTCCTCCTGATCCGTTATGATAGATCTGCGGCGCATTGGTAACAGGATCCACGCCACTTGCATTTACATTACCGCTTGCATGACATCCCAGACATGTGCCCCTGAGAAGATATTGCTTTGCATCTGTTGTTTCAGATCCAACTATGAGATTAACCATAGCCAAATTGTTCTGTTTATTATGCATTGTATGACAGGTACTGCACTGGCCTGACAGCACGGCATACACCATACTGGTCATCATCAGGACACAGATCATTGCAAAAAAACAGAATACATATTTTTTCTTTCCATTTAACATATCAGTACCTATTTATCATGACATTGAATACATAACGACCTGTTTCTATCATGGGTCAACATAAAATCAGACCTCGCTGCATGCATACTATGACAGGATATACATGTAACCGGTTTTCCATTACGAATGTCTATTATATCATTTCCAACGGGATGAGTTGATGAATGTTCGGAATTATGGCAGCGTGCACACATCTCGATTCCATTGCCTCTGAAGCTCAGCGGCTGATCTGAATGGCCGGGTATATGACACTCAAAACATTTTCTGTCTTTTATGGGGGTGCATTCCGCTGTCTTTAATCCTCGTTCCATATCCAATGTTCTCTTCTCTGTTTTTTCGTGACATGCAATGCATACGTCACCCTCTCTGACAGTCAGGTCCTGTTTGTCAGTTGAATGATAGCTGTGGCATAAATTACACGGATTTGACTGTTTTTTTGAATGCTGAACATCTTTGACATATGTATATTCTTCTTTCTTATGACAGGTAAAGCAGAGTTCTTCTCCCTTAAATCGCACAGATATTGCATCACCGGGAGTTATGGGATTATGACATGTGCCGCATTCCTTATTCATAAAGGCCTTGTGTCCAAATGGCCCCAGAGCACTGCTGTTTTTCGATCCGTGTCCGGAATGGCATGACGTACAGTCCATATTCTCTACAACAGAAGATATGGATATACCTTCTGCCTTACACCTTGGAGCATGACACTCTTTGCAAAGTGTATTTGGCGATGATCTCAGGAGATTGTTATTTACAGATGCATGAGAGTCATGACATGCTGAACATTCCCCTTTTTTGAAGGGAAGACAGCCGTGAGTTAGCCCGGCCTGTTCCTTTGTTCCGGCATGACATTTCACACATAATTCTTTTTCCTCATCAGCAAGCAGATGCTCCCTGTTCCCGCTATGAGCTTCATGACATTCGGTGCAGTCGCCTTTTCTCAGGACATTATGCACCCTGCCTGCATTAATCATTTTTCTCAGATCTTCATGACAGCCCAGGCAGATTGACCCTACTGTATCATCAAGCAGCCCGGGAACAGAGCTGACATGTGAGTTGTGACATGTGATGCATTCTCCTTTTTTAAAGAGAACATGTTGAAATTTATCTGCCAGGCCCTCTTTCAGCTCTTTATGACAGTCATAACAGAGCTCCGGGATGGGCTTTTTAAGTTTGACCGCAGCATTTGTATCATAATGAAATATTAAACCGGCAAGCGTTAAAATGCTCCATATAATAAGCAGTATATTTTTTTTACTTTTCACTTTTCACTTTTCACTTGTTTTTTACTCATGACATGCCTCACAATGTCCCTGTATAAAGGGTTCATGACCGATATGCTTCAGCATTCCGGGTTTTTCAGTCACATGATGCTCATGGCAGCTCATACATTCACTGATTTCGTTAAGTGACTGCCTGTGAACTGCAATTAACCGCTCTGTATCATCTGAATGGCATTGTAAACAGAGTTCAGGGTCTTTATCTACCATAAGTCCATCCATGTCAGCATAATGAGATTTGTGACAGTTCAGGCAACTGCCGCTTTCCATGGCTAAATGACCCTTACGTTCCAAGGTGATCATAATTCTTTCATGACAGGTAAGGCATAGGTCATTGGGCTTATTCAAAAGCTGGTACTCCAGCTTTGTGCCGTGAGGACTATGACATGCTGTACAGTCACCCTCCTGAACAGGAGAATGTTTGATTTTACTCTTCATCAGACCGCTTTCCATGGATGTATGGCATTCAAGACACATCTCTTTGACAGGATTCTTTGTAAATCCTCTATAGTCTTCTGCGTGGGAGTCATGACAGGTCAAACATTTTCTGTCCCGGAATAACGGATGCATGCCCTTTTCATCAATATCAACAAGCATACTCTCATGGCAGCTCATGCAAAGGTCATCGGATGAAGTGCTCAGAAGCCCTTTATGAGATGAAGAATGCGGTCTGTGACAGTCCATGCACTGTTTATTGTTAACAGGTGTGTGTATATAGGTTTTAAAATAGCTGTCAATCTCTTTTTTATGGCAATTATCACATATGGTCGTGACCGGGGCCTTTAATATAACAGTATTATCTGAACCATGCGCATCATGACATTCTGTACATTCAGAACCGGAAAAAGGTGTATGAAGGACATTTTCCTGCAGGTCCTTCTCTGTATCGTTATGACAGGAATAACATAATTCTCCGTCTGGCTTCTTTAAAGTAAATTGCAGATCTGAAGCATGGGGATCATGACATTCCGTGCATCCATTTTCTTTTACTGGCTCGTGCACCTGTCTCACATCTAAATCCGGTTTTTCCTTATGACATTGTGTGCAAAGTTCAACTTTATCCAGAAGAGTTACAAAAGGATAATCCGAGGCGTGCGGGCTGTGACAGGTGGTGCACTTACCCTCGTCTGTCAGCGGATGTGTATGCTCTTTCATATACCTGTCTTTTTCCTTTTCATGACAGGAATAGCACAGCATGTCAATGGATTGTGAAACTCCCAACGGATCATTTCCGCCCGCAGGGTTATGACAGGCACTGCATTCATTCTTTTGAAGTGGCTCATGTACAGACTCACGCAGCAGCTGGCCGTTTGATGAGCTGTGAGGACTGTGACAGCCTGTGCATTTTTTATTTTCAACAGGATAACTCTTATGTGCTTTATTAAACTCATGAGCTTTATAATCATGGCATGTCCCGCACAGATCTGCTTCATTTTTAATGAGATTATCAGGATAGTCTGATCCATGTGGATCATGGCACTGATCGCAGCCGTTTTCAAGAGGCTTGTGACGCGTCAAGCGTTCAAAAGGAGCGCGCTCATGACAGGTAAAGCAGATCTCGTTTCCCGTGATTTTCTGCAGATACTGATTTTCAGAACCATGTGGATCGTGACAGGGGATACAGAGTCCCTGTTTAATTACGGTGTGGTTGCTTGTCATTTTTGACAACTGCTCTTCCATGTCAGAATGACATCTATAGCACAGCTTTCTTTCGCTTTTTTCAACAAACGATTTTATTGCAAGCCTTCCATGACGCAGATGACATGCCTCACAATCCTTTTCACCGGCCGGGGCATGAACAAAGGTCATCTGAAGGTCTTTCAGTTTTTCTTCATGACATTCAATACAGGGCTTGGGAGCAAAACGTTTTCGGACTTTTTTCTCAGGGCCGCAGGAGAGCAGAAGAGAAAAAAGTAATGCTACAAAAAGTAATGAAAAAACAGATTTGTTATTCATATATACGATTCTCATAATTCTTTATATCAAACATAAATACGTATTAGAGAAAAATTTCAAACAACTGTTTATTATGCCAAAGCAGTCTTTTCTATATAAAACCTTGATACTAAGACGTGCTGTTATTAATGATTCGATCTAAATCCTGTATAACCTCATCATTAATAACAATATCTGCCTCACTTCTCAGTTTGGTCAAATATGATTCATATAATTCTTCATATTTAACAGCAAATACTCTCCTGTAAATATCAGGGCTGACCCGATCAAAATCTTCCACTTTGCTTTCGGTCTTCTCCTGTACTCTGTATATCCTGAATAAATCGCCTGACCGCGTGATATCACTGATCAGACCTGGTTCCAGGTCTTCAATTATATCCTGAAGCTCTGAAGGCATCTGGTGCTTTCCCTGCCATCCAACCATACCGCCGGCAAATGAATTTTTATCGATTGATTTATTTTTAGCCATCCATGAAAAGTCAGCACCATTCATCAGTTCTCTCTTTATGTTTTCAGCTTCCATTCTTGTATTTGATGTAATTTGCTGCAGCTTATATCTTATTGGCCTGAAAAAATCTTCATGGTTATCAACGTAATAATCCTGCAGATCCTGATCTGAAATTTTCACACCTGATGAAAGCTCGTTTTTTACAAACATTTTCACGAGCATTTTGTTTTTATATCTCGTTACATGGTCTTTCAGGTCAGAGTACATATCATATCTCCGGTCAAGTGCCTCATAATCTACTGCCTTGGGGTCAATCCACTGTTTTATCGTTCTAACTTTTGATATGTCTTTCCCGGGTCTTAGCATTTTGACAAACTCTCCGACCGTCAGAGTTGATTCCCTGAGTTTTACCAGCACCCTCTTATCCGACAGCCACTCAGACCGATGCGCCCGATTTACATCGACCGGTATTGAGGATAAAAGCTCCTGATTTATCTCCGGGGTCATCTTCCTGACCAGATACTCAAGGTATTCAGCACTTCGTTGTTCAACACCTTTCTTTTTTAACAATTCCTTAATGCGTTCCCTATTCATTTCAAACTCATCTTCTGAAGCATTATTTCTGCTGATGAGCCTGATTATATAATAGCTTCCGCCTGACTTAAATACATTACCTGTTTCACCCGGTTCAAGGCTGTCGATTACTTCTTTTACTTTTTTATTAAGGTCCTTTCGTGCATGGGTCGCCTGCACGGTAAATTTGCGGAACTCATGGGAACCATAAAGCTGAGCCAGTGCATTAAAATCAGTTTCTTCATGTATGGTTTCCAAAAGGGCCCCGGCATCTTCAACGGAATTTGTCTCTGCGTAACTAAGAGTATACTGTTCATATTCTTTTTTGTAATAATCCCTGACCTCGTCTTCTGAAACCTGAACTTTCGACAACACTTCATCATTATAGAGCCTTGTTACCGACTCCCTGAGAATAAATGCATCTACCTTATTAAGCAGCCCCGGATCAGTGTCCAGGTTCATCCGTATCGCTTCATGTACAAGGAGCCTTTCATCGATCACCTTGTTAACATAATCAGAAACTTCAATGCTTTTTGTTTTTGAAAGACCTTCTCTCCGGTGGGCAATCTGTAATGAATACTCTATATCCCCAATTGTGACGGGATCATTGTCAACGTATGCAGCAATATCTTTTTTTGGAGCAACAGCAGCGCAACTAAAAAGAGAAAAAATAAGAATTAAATAGACAGAACATAATAACCATCTGAATTTCATAAAGTCATACATCATTGCATATCTATCTATGGGTACTGAATAAAATGTCTCAGTGAAAGCAAATATCGTACATATACATTACCGGGGCAAACCTTCTGATTCCAAATCTTCTACCAGGCCTGATACCGTAGCATCGGCAACTTTATCAGCAGATCTCAGTCTGCCCCAGTCAAGGGCTATAATATTCTGGTCCCCGGTCAGTTGATGATTGTCATACCAGATAATCCTGCTCCGTTGGCTGTCAAGCAATCTTGCTGATATAGTTACTCTTGGAGGAGATGAATAATCCTGTCCGGTATAATATTCTTCCACTGTTCCGGTCAATACAACGTCCACTCCCAGCGCCCTGGAGAGGGCCTTTAAATTAATGTAATCCAGTTCCCCTTTACGCCCCACTCTGAGATCGGTGATTATTTTTTTAACATCGCCAAAATCTACAGGTTTAAACATCGGATTACCTGATAACTCATGCTGGAACAGATAGTTGACAATCATTCCGGCATGTCTGTGACCACTTTCATTTTTAAATGGTAATACGGCAATTTTATAAGTATTCTCACTTTTATTCTCAGGTGTGGAATTTCCCAATGATGCAAATAGACTGTTAATTGCTTTGGGGATCAGTTTATCTACAGATTTGATTGTTCCCAGTCCAAGCACTCTTGTAAAATCTTCCCCTGTCATGGAAACATAGCCAGACCAGACAATGAGCCCCGTAGGTACATCAATGAGGCGCGCCAGGATACCGATTTTTGGATTTCCTTCAGTAGCAAATGTCAGCACAGCACCTGCCATAACTGCATTGATCAATTTATTTTTCCCTAATTCCAATGCTACATCTCTGGAAATATACGATGAATGCCTGATTCGTTTTTCACACAAAAATGCTTCAACGTTTTCATGGTCCAAAATGTCGAACCCCCTTTTTTCAAGATGAGGTACCAATAAAGGCATGATTTTATTCAGGGCATCATTGTTACCGCTGAGGTTATCAAAAGTAAGCAGCGCTATTTTCCGTTTTACTTCTTTTATCTGTACGGATGAAGCTTCACCCAATGTCTGCATCGCTGCATTATCTTTAGCATCATTGATCTTATCCGGTACTGTCTCGTTATTAACAGCAGCTAGAGCAGCAGGTGTTGATGCCTGCTGAACAAAAACTTCCTCATCTTCAGGATCCGATGTATACGTATATTTTGAAGATGTTGTTTCTCCGGCGACTGCAGTTAAGGAAACAGGGGAAAGAATTGCCAGCAGGAGTAATATGCAGTAACACTTACTCATTTTAATCAATTTTAATCTCCGTCATATATTCCCTTACCTTTATACCTTTGATGCAAATCAGTCATTTCATGAAAAATCAATTTTCCGTTAATGTACTGATTGCGTCCCTGACAGCCCCAAGAGATGTCTCACTTAATGTCTGGGAAGAAGCCCCAAAATGCCTGCTAAAAAACCCGCCCCCGCCTCTTCTTTTTGTCACAGACCAGATAATGTCACCTGTACCGGTCTCAGCCATCATGAGTGTAATAGTTACTTCAGGAGCAGAGTTGTTTCCTGCCTTACTATAACCATACTGTTCAATCGAACCCATGACTATTCCCTCAATTTTAAGGGCCCTGCCCAACTCTGTGATCTGTTGTTTGTCAAGTGACGTGTTGTTTTTTATACTGAGATCTTTGACAGCTGCATTTACTTCTCCGGGAATAACCACATTAACCAGCCCGGATGCCAGCAGTTCACTCATAACAAGACGTCTTATAATTTCACCGGACTCTTTTTCATTGCTCAGGTTTTCAAGAGGTAATACAGCCACATTCTTAATAAAACTGAAATCAACATCCTGACTTACATGATAGGAAGAATGCATGCTGCTGCGGCATCCTGAAATAATAAATGATGACAAGACAATCATAACCAGGCAGCTTTTTCTTAATATATTCATTATGTTCTCCTTTAATACATACTACGGAATATGACAATAATTTATTAAATCACAAACATCAATATAAACTGTCAAAGGCCTCTTTTATGACTTTTCTGGCTGTTTCATCCAGAGTCGTACCTTCAGCGCCGAAATGCCTGGTCCAGATACTCGCACCTCCAGAAGTATGCCATGCCGACCACAGGATATTACTTGAGTCCGTGTCTATTAACATTAAATGCATTGACACCTCCGGGTATGAGACAGAAACTCCTTTTTTCATGTCATATGTTCCTACAGAACCCTTTAATACAACATCGACATCCAACAGCTCTCCCAGATTCTGCAAGTTCCTTCCGGACACCTGCTGAAATGACCTTAACCTCAATTCTTTATATACTCTCATCACCTCTCCGGGTTCAATAACATTAACATCTCTTGATAAAAGGTCCATGATAACAAGGCTTCGGACTTTTTCATCCGCATATTCATTAGCTGTCAGATTTTCCATTGGTAAAATAGCTATCCTGTCAAGGTTCCTTGTTTCAATTTCAGCATGTTTATATTTCTTCAGATTGCTGCTGCAGCCATAAAATGATACGGTCACCATAAATATAAAGATAACCGACAGGTGCAGAGCCCTGCTTTTCCCTGCTTCTTCACGTAAAAAATATCTTTTATTAATCATTTATTTCACCGATACGGTATTTATATATACAATTAGTTTCTGCTAACCTGTTCATGTAAAAAGCAATGCCTGATATTATAAGTAACATTCCTAAAATCTGCAATTTAAGTAAGTGTTATACCCATGGCTGTTCGTCCTGTCAATATCTACTGTTTCTGTAAATGTATATGTGAACCTTAGATCAGCAAATTTTGTTATGTGCCAGGTCATATAACTGGAAAAAGTATCACTTCTTGAAGGAGAAGCATCAGAGTTTGTATGAATATAATTAAAATTAATTCTCACCGCCGGCAAAGGTATCCAGTCCACGAGCAGACCTTCGGAAGTAGTAGTAAGACCATCCGTATCCTGGAACCTTATATTGGCTGATACATTAATAAGACGGGCAGGCCTGTAATTTAATGTCAGCAGTGTATTTATTGAATCACTCGTTGCTCCGTTCGAAGAAGAGTGGAGAAAACCATAGTTTATACTACCGGACAATTTTCGGTTAAGGTTTGCATTAATTGATCCGTCAAACAGGTAAGATTTTGTAGTGATATTACTATTCAGGGATTCTGACCTGGTGAAACCCGCATCATTTATCATATGTACCTCCCTGTGAAGCCGGGACCCGACACTGAGCAGAATCGAATGTGCTTCATTTTCTTTAGTGTCAGACTGAAATGTTTCGCTTCTCAGCAATGAAAGAGTTGCATCAAGTGTTGGCAATGGCGTCGAGTTAAATGAAAGATTGTAAGAGTTGGAGGCAAAATCATTAAACTTGAGATTATCAAAATTCTCACTCCTCTGCAATCTCAGGGATGTTGAGACCAGTCTGTGTGCATACCAGTTGGCGGTTGCTCCATAACCTCTTGTAATTACACTTCTGAAGTCAGCATCATCCCCGCTTATATCATCACTGAAGATGTTTTTGAAAACACCCCCGAATGATTTAAACACTGAGTCAGGATTCCGTTCAGACCTGTCTAATGAGTAGTGCATGGCAAGCGTCACTTTCTCATGCAGTTGTGAGGTAGTCCTGAATTCAATCCCCTGAATAAATGAATCAGATACATCCGTTGTTTCCGTTTCCAGTATGTCATCCGTCCCATACGTCTCAATTTCCGTAACAAAAACATTAGCAGTTGAAGCAGTCTGTAAGTTAATGACCTTAAAAAATAATGCTGATACAGGCATTGAAAGCTTAATCTCAAACCGGTAAATGGAATTCGTTAAATCATGTTCAATGACATTTACACTTTGTATAGTCCTCTCCGTCCAGGTGCCGGGCACATTAATATTAGTGTCACTGCTATAGGCCTTCCAGTTCGATAAATTGTTAAGTAAATCACTTCTTACATCCTGGTTAACATAGACATATATGGTATCAACAGGTTTTGATCCCGAGACCCTGATTCCCAGATTCTCATACTGTCCTGTAATTACAGTGCTTATATCAATACCGGTTGACGTAATGAAATCGTTATCAATCAGAGATACCTGGGAAGGAAGAAAATCAACATCAGGATTGGCTGTATTCCCCCTCGCATTAAACCCTCCAAGTGCATCCCGCTTTATCAGGAAACTGCCTGTCTGGGTAACAAAAAACTTATTATCATCCCTGGAGTAATTTCCCCTGTATGAAACTGAGTAGGTCATTCTGCGGTTCCAAAGTGAGCCCGAGTATCCGGTCAAATAATTAAGGTTGAAATCATCACTGATAATTTTATCGGTTATGTCATCAGGTTTTTTGTCTATGCTGTGAGTAAAATTAAGGTAATACCTCGCTCTTACATCCCCGGGGGGTATCGAATACGTGGAACTCACAGAGTACTCATCACGTGTACGGTCTGTACTCTTTGGTGAAAGGTAGTCAAATTTCTCTAATCTGTCATAATCAAAAGATAATGTAGGCAGGTTTTCAGGTATGAGGTCTAACCGTGCATAATATAATTCAGTTGTTTCTCGTTCATTATTTCCCATACGGTCTTCTGAAATCAATAACTGATATGGATAAAAATACCGTATGTTTCCTGAGTTTAAATTATCCGACCAGTTTTCCAGTCTTCTGTAGCCTGTTGTAAAATTGTAAAAAGAGTTCCGTAAATAAATGTCAATGGCAGGCTCAATCATTCTGTTATGATTTAAAGATATAGCATTGTTGATATCAGTCAATCTGGTCTGACGTTCATTAAATCTCAGATATAACTGATAAGAAACCACTCTTGTAACTGATTTATCGTAAGTTAAATAATAATTTTCATTAAAAGTCCTGGTATCTGATTCTTTATTGCCGTTCCTGTCAACTGACACACTGCTGTAGTTAAAGTTTGCCAGTCCGCCAAGGCCATCTGCAAATGCACCTGTACTGCACAATATAGTAATTAACATCGGCACAGTGTAACTACAGATTATTTTTTTCATCATATATATGTATCGGCTTTTCTCATTTATTTCAACACCTTGCATGACTGAATCATTATTCTGTCATTACAGTCACGTCATACGGTCTTTTACCTACCGGTATTCTTGCGTCAAGTCTCCTTGTTGTCTTGTCAATAATATATATATCGTCTGAATCCCGGTTTACCACAAATATTTTTCTTTTTTCTTTGTCCAGTATTAACGTCCGGGGGGCGTTACCTGCTTCAATTCGCCCCATTACAGGTGATATCATTGCCTGGCCAAGGGTACTTTCCCCTGATGAAGGCCTCAAGATAATTATTTCGCCGGGTACGTCCCTTAGCAGATAAAGTCTGTCAAAGTCCGGGTCTGAATAAATTGATATTATACGATGTCCCACATTGTTGATGGATGTTACCGCATCTGTTGTGTTGGCTGACAATATCTTCACTATATTAATGACAGATAGTTTGTCAGATCCATAATTCGATACATACACCTTGCCCCTGGTATAATCAACGAATAGAGACCTCGGGTCCCAATCCACATCCAGAGTCATGACATCTACACATCTGCCTGATATTACGTCAATCCTTAAAATAGATACATTATTGGAATTCTGGTTCACTACATATATATTCATAAATTTCTCTCTATAACTTCTGAGCTCATTTATATCAATGGCGCTTAAATATCTGTTAACAGAGAGCGTATCTGCCGGTGGATCAGCCGCCAGCGCTATCGGTCCTGATCCCACATCGATTTTTTCTGATTCCCTGTATGTGGCAAGATCAATAATTGATATGGTATTTGACCTGAAATTTGCTGTAAATAGCAGTTTTTTTTCTGTTGATATATCTGCTACGGTTACATCAACAGGTTCAGTCCCGAATCTTACAGGCACTTCATTTTCTACCCTGTTCTTCGCCGGATCAATAACCGATATATTGTCAGATCCTGAATTGGCAACAAATAATCTGGGACGGGTACTGGAAAGAGAAGCTGCAATCCCCTTTGGTTTCCTGCCAACCATAATGGTTTCCACGACTTCTCCTGAATAGCGGTTTATCACAGAAACATTATCAGATTGTTCATTAGTAACATACATCAGCGCTGAACTTAACTCCTTCTTTTTCTTTTGCTCAGCCATGACAGGCCTGTAAATATTGTCATCTGTTACAGATTCTTCCGGATTCCAGTATATGAATAAAGACGTATTCTGCTGCCTCTTTACTGTTACATTGACAGGAACAGTTAAACTCTCATCAGGAACAGCCAGTAAAATAACCGTACCCTCCCTCTTGATAGTTGCTCTGTTAATTATAAAAACCAGTTTTGTATACTTGCCTGCGGGCAGCGGTGATTCCGCCAGGTTAACATGACTGCCTGAAACTGAACGAGAGTTAATAACACGGGTTCCGGTTGTAACCGGAACAGAGGAACCATTTTCAGAAATAATATTGATGGCTGCTATATGAGATGAGATGTCAGCGACACTCTCTTTAGGCGCAACCAGAAAAAGTGAGAGCTGTCCTTCAGCACCGAATGAAGAATCGTCCTGCTCTCCAAATGTTATACAGCCCGATAAAAAAACGGACAGCAGTGCAATGCAGATAAAGGATGTTTTTATATCTTTTTTACTTAATATCATTGAAATGAGATAAAAGATTTATAACCGGGAGACAGTCAAGTACGTCCGGAAATATAAAAATCAAATTACCTGGTCTTAAATATCTGCACACGATGGTTAAAGTAATCAGCGACAAATAATCTGCCCTTACTGTCAATCGTAACGTCGTTTGGGTGCTGAAACCAGCCGGCACTCCAACCCAGTCCGCCGAATTCATGCATATAAGATCCGCTTGAACTGAAAATGGTAATGGTATGACGCATGTAATCAACTACAAACATGTTGCCAGTGAAACTGTCTATAGCAACAGCTCTGGGCCTGCTCAGTTTACCTGAACTGCCGCCTTTTTCACCGAAACTGGCTATCATTTTTCTGTTCCTGTCATACATATAAATACGGCCTGCATCTTCACTGACAAGAAAGATACGTCCTGTATCATTAATAGCGACATTGGTGAGTGTCACCTTTTTCCCCTCCTCATCCGGCGACAGAACATCGATGAGTGTTCCCTCACTGTTCAGAACAAGCACTCCACGGTTGTGGCTTGAAGCGACAAAAATATTGCCTTTTTTGTCTATGGCCAGACGATATGGAAGAAATGTCCCGGCCCCCTCAAAACCCTCAATATAGATATCACGGTCCTTTCTTAAACATGGTTTATAAACCGAAATTCTGTGCCTCGAATTACCTTTTGAAGCTGACTGGGCTACATATAAATTCCCCTGATCATCCAGTGCCAGTCCATGGGGAGATTCAACACCTGATTCACTGTTCATTGTGTAAAGGGGAAATAAGTCTGAGGTGTAAATCATTATCCTGCTTCTGCCGTCAACGACATATAGTTCATCCATCTTCGGATCTACCATGACAAAAGATGGTAATGACAACCTGTCTTCTTCATCATCACGGAGTATGCTGTCTTGATAGATAATTGCATCAGGCTCTGCATGCACCGGACCGGGAACAGCCAATATACCAAACAAAACAAGTAATACAGGCAGAAACCTTATTACATTCATATTGGATATGTTCATTTAATTCACCATTTAATGCATACCAGCTTTATTTTAATGCATAAATAATAGCAATACATTCTGTATAAATACAAAGCAGTTATACAGAAATTTATCCTTCATGTATCCTGCAAATTAGAAAAATGGGCATCTAGCAAAACACTATGATGCCCATCCCTGTTAAACGCTAATGCCTGAATACCTTAGTTCTTGGCTGTATGGCAAACAAAACAACCTGTATTATTGGTACCCGGGCCACTGCCTACTAACATAGTTGTATAGTCGAATCTGAGCGCATCATCCTCAGGAGAGCCATGGGCCCTGTGGCATGACAGACACATAACAATGGCTCCGTCTACTGCATTGCTATTTCCTGGAACAACAGTGTTTGTGCTTCCCGTTGCATTATCTGGTATATCACCCCTTGCAACCGGTACTGAAAGACTGTAATCCCCTGCACCTGCACCGCCATCATTATTATAGGTAGCATATTCGGTTGCTCCTCCTGGTAATACAATATCCGTGGGATGTCTTACCCAGGGGCTCCCAAGGGTGGGTGCGGCAGCTGTACCAATCCTGCTATGGAAAAAACCATGACATTGAGCGCAGAAATAATTAATTGTATCTGAAAAACCATATATATCAGTCGCATCGTCATCCCTCTCCGCGTCAACATCATCGCGTCCGAAGTACTCATTATGCGATGATGGTGTTTCACCCCAGTTCCATGTCGCGTTTTCAAGTCCCTTGATTCCGCCCAGGAATCTGTAACTGTTGGCTATAGTACCAGATGCATTGGCATATGTTGCTGATACGCCGCCTCCTGTATCTGCATTATTATGATGAGAAGTTGCAACTGCGAGCAAAGGATTTGCAACGGTACGTACTCCATGGCATCCGTAGGTGCCGGCACAGGTCAGCTGACTGGTCCAGTTTACTTCTCCCCCGGCAACCTGGCCAAAGGCATGGCCGATTGTAGCGTCAGGGTCCCAGCCAGGAGGTGTATTGCCGATTACTCCATCAGGACTGCTTACATCAAAAACATTATGCCCCTTTGCATCATCAACATTCTCCACCCAGTAAAAATCTCCTCCAGCAAATGTATTGGTTGCTCCCTGTCCAGCAGGCAGACTATCATCATAAACAACTGGAGCTCCAAGGCTGTTTTTACCAGTACCGTCACGTGTTCCTGAATGA
Source organism: Thermodesulfovibrionia bacterium (assembly GCA_945788685.1). GTDB lineage: Bacteria > Nitrospirota > Thermodesulfovibrionia > UBA6902 > UBA6902 > CALZJD01. The sequence continues at coordinate 23,678 of CALZMZ010000001.1, forward strand.
CAGCCTACGCAGCTGGCTTTTAATAACTGTCCCTGCGCACCCGGGTCACCTATGTCAAGCGTAGCACCCTGTCTGTCATGCATGGTATGGCAACCTGAACACTGTCCGGTTACTGCCTCAGCATTAACAGCAAAAAATGTTAATGATAGAAAAACAAGAATGGCTGCAAAAAATACTCTTTTCATACCCTTTTTCTCCTATTTACTTTTTTGAAATATATAATCATCATTATTATTATTTAAAAGTTCAATTTTAAAATCTGTGATCATACATGTAAATTAATGCAAAATACATACCAGTTTATATTATGTATTAAATACTAAAAAACAGCCCAATAATAAAGCAAAAAAACTATCTGCAAACAACTTTTAACAACAAAATCAAGTATTTTTCTTAAAACCAATATATTTTTCTGCGTCATTTAGCACAGTTGTGAAATATGACCCGATGATATATATATACACAACGTGCCCATTATACCACAATGCATTTAATCAAAATCATTGATTAATAAAATATATGCATAAGTTGTCTTAATATATCGGATTTTTTTACTGAATCTTAAAGCAATCCGAACTTCTGCATTTTATACCTGAGCGCATCCCGCGAGATGTCAAGAAGTTTGGCTGCCTTGGTCTGGTTCCCATCTGCCTTTTGTACTGCCTGCATAATCAGATCCTTTTCAACATCTTTTAGAGATAGCCCGTCTCCGGGAAGCTCGACAGTCTTTCCATTGTCTGAATATGAATCAACATGTTTAATTATTTCTGTTGGCAAATGTTCAGGATATATTAAATCAGTGTCTTCAAGGATGCATACGCGCTCAATGACATTTCTCAGTTCCCTGGCATTCCCATACCACGGGTAATTCATTAAAAGCTTTTCTGCACCCCCTGATATTCCTTTAACATGTTTCTTGAATTCCCTGTTAAACCTGTTGATATGATGCATTGCCAGAGGGATGATGTCCTTTTTTCTTTCCCGCAATGGTAAGATTGCAATCGGAAACACCTTGAGTCTGTAATACAGATCAGCCCTGAAATTGCCGTCCCTGACCGCACTTTCAAGGTCTTTTTTATTTGTCGTTGCAATTATCCTGACATTGACCTTTATATCCTTAAGGCCGCCGACCCTCTTGAAGGTCCTTTCCTCAAGTGCCCTTAACAGTTTTGCCTGTGTGGACATTTTGATATCACCAATCTCATCCAGATAAATGGTACCTCCACTTGCAACTTCAAAGAGCCCTTTCTTGGCTGATTTGGCATCAGTAAAGGCCCCTTTTTCATGACCAAACAGCTCACTCTCGATAAGTGTTTCAGGAATGGCCGTACAGGTAACCTCTACAAAAGGTTCAGCTGATCTTGGGCTGTCATAATGAATGGCCCTTGCCAGCAGGCTCTTTCCTGTTCCGCTTTCACCCTGGATAAGTATTGTGTTTGCATCGCTGGCAGCAACTTTCTGTGCAAGTTCTTTTATGTCCTGCATGGCCCCGGACTCACCTATGATATTTTTAAAACTGTAAGCATCGTATTTCTCTTCCCTGAAGTAGTTGACCTCGCGTTTAAGATTTACCGTTTCTATCCCTTTTTTAATAACAACAGTGATACGATCAAGTTCAAAGGGTTTTTCAATAAAATCATAGGCGCCTGATTTAATAGCAGAAACCGCCGTTACTATATCGCCGTGAGCGGTAATTATTATTACAACTGCATCATTATTGATTTCGCGCATTGACTGTAATGCTTCTATACCACCCATACCGGGCATATTAAGATCAAGAAGAACAACATCCGGCATATCAGACTTATAGATTTCTATTGCCTTCTCACCTGATGAAGCTGTCGAAACCTCATAGTCTTCTTTTTCTAAATGCTGTTTAAGTGTTCTGGTTATAAATTCCTCGTCATCAATAACGAGAATTCTGCCTGTTATCAACTGTCCTCCATCATCAAATAACTGGTTTCCGGTAAATACACGTAAAAGTTTTACCCTTGTTCATTTCGCTGTTAACGATAATTTCCCTGTCATGGCCCTGTGACCTGTAAACAGTGATCTTGTCTTTTCATCGACTTCCATATCAATCTTGTCGGAATCTGAGGTTACTATCTTGAGATTGCCTCCATCAGGCATGACCTGAACAGCGTTTATCATTAAATGCAAAAACACCTGCCGTAAGTGATAATTATTAATAATGCAACACTGAATTTAAATTTGAGAGTATGTACCATGATCTTAATTAAAATTAACGGATTCATTCAGCGCTATATTAAGTCAGATTATGCAGTAATAAGTATTTTCAATAATTATAACTGTCTATTTTTTAATAGTTTTTTTGATCTGAAATAAATTTGTTCATCTAAATTTCAATCATTGCGTTAAGTTCATAAAAACGAGTTATACAATGATAATAATTTTTGTGTTGGACTCTCATAACATGTGTGATATATTTATGTCTGATATAGCTCTTTTTTATAGATAATTCCAATTTTTAACTCGTAGACTAAAGTTAAAAACCAATTAACAAAGAAGTGTTTTTTATGTACATGATGGCAATATTGAGTACTTGTATTTTTCCCGGGCGATGAAATGGAGTCGCAAGACATTAGAATATCTGAATTAAATAGATCTGAATAAAGTTTATAAAAATCTCTAGTTTTAAAAGGAGGGGCGTATCTTGGAGACGCAAGAGGTCTTAACCAAATGTATCAGAAAGGATGTGTGGGGCTTAATATCTTTTTCTGCAAAGACAACACTGTTTCTGTCTGTATTCTGTTTACTTTTATTCTCTTCAATCAGCGTTGAAGCTGCGGACAATGAGAACTGCCTCATGTGTCACAAATACCGGCAGATCGGCCGGATTGATGAGGAAGGCAAAAAAAGAAGTTACTACGTGGATGAAAATATCTATGCCAATACAACGCATAGAAATGTTCCCTGCAGAGACTGTCATACCTACATAACAAAACTTCCTCATGACCCTATAACGGAAGAGGTCAACTGTGCAAACGAATGTCACATCAAGCCACCATTTTCAAAAGAAAACTTTTCTCATAAGAAGATCATTGAGGTATATAATAACAGTGTTCACGGTATCAAAAAAGAGGACGCACCGGAATTAAAGAGTGCAAAACCGCATTGCAAATACTGTCATCTTAACCCTATTTTCACCAGAGTACAAGAGGAGAGAATAGCTTTTGACAAAACCCTCAGCCGTTGCCTGAATTGCCATGAACAGAAAGGCGTAACGCAGGCCTACAAACATATAACGCACAGACTGCGGCATAAAACATCCCGTTCTCCGAAGGAAATTGTTAATTTGTGCTCAAAGAACTGTCACCAGGAAGTTGACCTGATGAAGACGTTAAAGGTCTCTCATGAAAGCCTTGAGGCTGTTGAAACATACTCTCAATCGGTACATGGTAAATCAGTGGCGCTGGGTTCACAGGATGCGGCTGACTGTATCAGCTGCCATGCAACAAATGCAATTCATGATATTTATAAGAAAGATGATAAAAAATCATCTGTTCATGCTGAAAACCGCACAGAAACCTGCAGGCAGTGTCATACAAATGTGGGAGACCAGTTTGCAAATATTGATGTTCACTCAAAACTGGATCCTGAGAAAAAACCTGTTCTTTATTACATGAATACAGGCCTGACATTTGTGTTTTACGGGTCGGTATTGGGACTGGTCGGACTTATGCTGATCGAGACAGTCGGCAGAAGAAGAGATGGCATTAAGTGGCAGATACGACGCGGAACAACATGGCGTGGAATTTCAAAAATAAAGACAGATATAAAAAAAATATTAAACAAATAAATACCTAATACAAGGGAGAAGATTTATGTCAACACCTTCTGAAAACATTGCAACAACTTCCGAAGACGTTTCATCAGAAACAATGACCGACACATCTGAGGGAGTACAGGACGTAACTTATGTTGAGGGAGTAGGTAATATTCCAAGGGACATTTACAAACTTGTGAAATCCGATCCTCTGGGAGACATTCCGAGATACTCCTATCATATAGTTATCCAGCATTTTCTCACGTTTATTACTTTTCTTGTGCTGGCTTCGACAGGTCTTACATTGCACTTCAGCGACCTCTGGTGGGCGCCATACATGATTTCACTTTTTGGCGGAGCTGATACGGCCAGGTTCGTTCACAGGGCAGCAGCATTCTTAATGGTTGCTGCAAGTGTGTACCACCTGATTACAATATTAGGAGGTACAATTGAAAAGGTCTCAAAGAAGCGATTTGACATCAGGAGAACACAGATACCAATACTAAAAGACCTTAAAGATATCGTACATGATATGAAATACTTCACGGGCAAGGAACATTATCGTCCCAAAATGGAAAAATTCATGTACAAACAGAAGCTCCATTATCTTGCAATTCTATGGGGAAGCTTTGTGTTGATCACTGCGGGCACGAGTCTGCTTTACCCTGAACTCATGTCTACTATTTGGCCGAATGCAGCATTCTTTCAGGACCTTGCAAGACTGATGCATGCTGACGAGGCGATCATGGCAATTACGGTCATTGTCTTCTGGCATTGGTCCAATGTGCATCTGGTTCCCGGGAGGTTTCCCTTACAATGGTCTTTTCTTACCGGGAAAATTACCAGGGAGCACCAGATAGAAGAGCATTTCCTTGAGTACATAAGAAACCTTGAGGAAATCCCTGAGGAAAAAGAGTATATGAAAAAAGTATTAAAAGAAAACGGTTTTGAAACGAACTAAGGGAGGTGGATTCAAGTGCCAGGCGAACCAAAAAGATTGGAACATCCTAAATCAGTTTATGTTATCGGTTTTATTTTTAAGATCATTACAATTGCGGTATTAATAGGGGTTACGTACCAGATTACATTTTCTCATCATGGACCGGGGCTTCTCATCCCGGTACAAAAGAAAATCGAAGCACAGCAGAAATCAGCTATTCTAGAGGAAGTAAAACGCCAGGAAGAATATGAAAAGCACAGGCACTTTCATAACATTGTTGATTTCCCTTCTTTGCCTGAGGCTTCCAGACCTGTCTGCTACATATGCCACTCTGATTATCCCCATAGTAAAAACAAAAAGGTAAGGGCTTTGTTAAATATGCATACCCAGTTCTTTGTCTGTGAGACGTGTCATATCGAGGAAATAAAAGACACTGATATTGTTTATAAGTGGTATAACCCTTTTAATGAAAATCCCTCAGGTCCTTTCTTTGGCACGAGCTACAACCAGGATACGGGAAACCTGGCAGAAGTAGAAGACCAGTTCTCCAAGATTGCACCTTATTTCCGGTTCGGAGATAATCAGGACCTGGCCATAAAAGCCCAGGACGCTCCTCTGGCAAAGGATTACATGAATGTAAGGGACCAGCTCACACCTGAACAGCGTGATAATGTTAAAAAGAAATTTCATGTCAATATCAAGGCAAAAGGACATGAATGCAAGGCATGTCATGCAAAAAAAGGGATTCTGGAATTCAAAAAGCTCGGCTTTGCTGTAAACAGAATTGTTGATCTTGAGCAGTTAAACATCAAGGGTATGGTAACCAAGTATGAAAAGTTTTACATACCGAAGCTCTTTTCTGACTAGACCCTGTTTTTCCTGCAGGGGATCATATTCCGGACCCCTGCAGGATTTGATTTAGAGATACTATTTCGATTATTATCACAGTGAATTGCGAATCGTCTATATACAATTAATAATCCTCTATCTCCTCCTGGGAGTCCCTCTCAGTGCTTCTGCACTGGACTGCATTAATTCCACATTTCTCTTCGATATTAAAGGTAATATAAACCAGCCAAGTGATATTGCCATCGCACCTGATGGAAATATCTATTTTGTAGACGGGGTACACCACAGGATAATTGTGGTCGGCAATGACGGAAGGTTCAAGTTTTCCTTTGGCAAAGAAGGGTCCGGTAAGGGAGATTTCATACGTCCCCTTGGAATTGATATCACTGAAGACAAGAAAGTTTTCATAGCTGACACAGGAAATCACAGGATACAGGTATTTGACCTGAAAGGTAATTTTCTGTATATGTTCACTGTTAAAAGCGGTCCCGGAGAAAGGCCCTCTGATCCGGTTGATGTACAGGCGTCGAAGATAAAAAATTACCTTTATATTTCAGACAACGATAATCATAAAATTAAGGTATATGACCAGAATGGTTCATATGCATTTGAATGGGGATCGTTCGGCGAAGAATATGGAGCATTCAGATATCCCGGAATTATCAGTATTAATGAATACCACGAAATATTCATAGTAGATGTGTTGAATACAAGAGTACAGAAATTTGATCCTTTTGGAAATTATATTACTGATATAGGATCCTGGGGCGTTTTACAGGGCGAACTCTTCAGGCCAAAAGGGGTTGCCCTGGATAGTAAGAACAGAGTGTTTATCAGCGACAGCTATATGGGAGTTGTACAGGTTTTCACAGACCTTGGCAGGTATCTCGGCGTCATCTGCAAGGACAATTCATTATGGAAATTCAAATCTCCAGTGGGACTTGCAGTAGACAGGAACAGACTATTTGTTGTTGAGATGAGAGGTGATAAAATTACGGTTATAAAACTGATATTTTAAAATGAGAACGCTCAGTTTTATTTATGTGTATTGATGACCGTAATTAAAGGTACTATGACCAGGACAAAGATTCTTATCTGTTTTTTTTCTATATTATCAGTTTTTCTTGCATCCTCCCGGGCCGGTGCGGTTGGAATGTCATCCAAGCGTGACTGTGTTGTCTGCCATATAATGTGGCTTGATTCATTCAGGACAGACAGGGAACCTCTCGTACCCTTTGAACCCGGGAATGTATTGATGAAAGATACGCAGGGAATTGTGAGTTCTGAAGAAATATGCTACAGCTGCCATGACGGATATGTCATGGACTCAAGGCACATTACATGGGACAAACACAGGCATCCGACGTTTGTAAAGCCTTCTGAAAACATCACGGTACCTCCTGAACTCCCGCTGAGCGTAAAAGGTGAAATTTACTGCGGCACCTGCCACTCTGCGCATGGTAAGGGGGCTGCTGCTCATGGCAATCCCATGGGAAGGACAAAAGTGTACAGGGAACTGAATGTAAACTCCAGTCTCTGCGAAAAATGTCACAGCAAAGAGGCATCTTTCAAAATCTCCAACAGCCATCCTGTTCACTCCAACGCAATTGATCTCCCTGACAGGCTGTTTGAACTTGGCGCGGAAGAGGCCACGAGTAAAAATGAAGTCATCTGTCAGTCATGTCATAAAGTGCATGGAGCAGAAGCAGAAAAGATTTTAATTACCAGTAATAAAAATTCAGAACTCTGTGAATTATGTCATGAAAATCAGAAAAACATTATTAACACAAAACATGATCTCCGGATAACGTTACCGGAAGAAAAAAATATCAGGAATCAGACACTGTCAGAGGCAGGTCCCTGCAGTGCCTGTCACACACCTCACAACGCTTCAGATAAAAAGCTGTGGGCCCGCCCTGTTATGGAAGGCAATCCCGCATCTCAGTTATGTCTTGGCTGTCACGGAGATCATACGGATTATAAAACAAAACGAATCGGCGAGCATTCTCATCCTATTGATGTACAAATCACACCTAAAGATGACCAGACCATAAACCTTCCCCTGTTTGCTGATGATGGTTCAAAGCATGCTGACGGCAAGGTGCAGTGTTTTTCCTGTCATGATATACATAACTGGGACCCTATAGCTCATGAAAACACAGGGGGCAGGGAGGTTGAGGGAGATGCATCGAACAGTTTTCTGAGGATAACAAATACATCATCAACTCTCTGTTTTGAGTGCCATCAGGACAAGAAGCAGGTTGCAAAATCAGACCACAATCTTGCTGTTACCGCACCCGGGGAGCGAAACATCCACGGCTTTTTACCGGAAGTTTCCGGTCCCTGCGGTGTCTGTCACATACCTCACAATGCCATTGCAAAACCTTTATGGGCCAAGAAGCTGTCCGGATATGGAGACTATGTGTCACAGTTATGCAGTTCCTGTCATGATAAAAATGCATCAGCAGGCAAGAAACTTACTGGAAAAAATTACCATCCCATTGATGTTTCTCTTGACAAGCTGGGTATTACCTCTTCACTTCCCTTATATGACACTAAAGGATCAAGGACCATTGAAGGCAGAGTTTTCTGCACCACCTGTCATGATCCGCACATTTGGGACCCCAACAACGCAGAGACAGATTACAAACATAAAAATATCGAAGGTGATACAACAAACAGTTTCCTCAGGCTGTCAAATTTTCCTTCATCTGACCTGTGCAAGTCCTGCCACAAAGAACAGGCTTATGTTGACGGTACCGATCATGACTTGAACGTCACATCCCCTGATTCCAGGAACCTGCTGAATCAGACCGTAAAGGAATCAGGCCAATGCGGTGCATGTCATCTTGTGCATAACAGTCCTAACAAGATAAAACTCTGGGCCAGGCCTTACGGGAGTGTTTACAGAAAAGAGGATATCATTGATTCATTATGCAACAGCTGCCACTCCAGGGGCAACCTGGCAGAAAATAAAATTCCCATGACGGCAATGCACCCCGAAGACAAACTGGTCAATAACACCATGCGCTGCGACAGGACAAAGATTGATTTTGCCCCGATCTTTGACAAGATCACAGGCATTGAAACCAATGTTGGAAATATCTCCTGTCCTACCTGTCATGATGCCCACAGATGGAGTCCCCTTACAGAACAGAAGGGCGAGAATAAAAATATTGAAGGAAACACAACAAACAGTTTCCTCAGAAACGTAAGCTACAATAACATCTGCATAGACTGCCATGGTCTTGATGCTCTTTTCAGATATAAATATTTCCATGATCCTGATGAGAGAGTAGAGCCCCTTTCCCCTGTAATAACCATTAATAATTAGACCTTTTTTGCCAAATTAATACCTGTATTACAATTAATTATTTTACAGCTCACTGATTCTGTTGTATGTAGAAGGTATGGACATGATTTATTCATTCCGGGAAACAATTAAATATTAAATAACAAATAAACTGCCTTTATAAATGGGTGCAAGTCCAAAATAAGGGGGATAAAAAAATGAAACGTGCAGGTCAGGTTTTTAGAAAAAATTTAAATTTTATTATCGTTTTAATATGTGTCCTGTTATTTGCCTTCGCCTCATCTGTCTTCGCAGCTGACATCGGAAATTGTCTGCTGTGTCATAAGTACCCGGGCATAAGCAGGGTCGATGAAAACGGGGATCTGAAACTCTTTTATGTCAATGAAGATATCTTCAACAATAGTGTCCACGCGAAAGTTAACTGCGAAGGCTGCCATACAGATATAAAAAAGGTGCCTCATGATCCGGCCAAGAAAGTTGACTGTCTTATAGAGTGCCACATAATGGAACCTTCAACAGAAAAGAAATTTTCCCACAAGGATGCTGATTTCTTTCTCGCAAACAGCGTACACAGTAAAAAAGAAAAAGATGGTAATCCCAAGAAGTTCGCTGAAGATATGCCCACATGTAAAGACTGTCATGACAATCCGTTGTACAGGCCCCTCTCCTTTTTCAAAAAGGTGCGATATGGAGTTTCAGAAGCCTCCCTTGGAAGATGCAGGGTCTGCCATAAGAAGGATGAGTTCATTTACAGATTTTACAATCATGTAACAACCAGGCTGCATAAAAGCAGAAATCCCTTAAACATTGCTGAAGTATGTGCAAGGTGCCACAATGACCCCGAGATCGTAGCAAGGCATAACCTTTCAACCAAGGCTGTTTATTCATACGGAGAAACATTTCATGGCAAGGCAGCAAGGTTTCTTGATGAACGGATCCCTGACTGCCTTGACTGTCATGTTAGACAGGGAGAATCAGTGCACCAGATGATGAGCCATGAAGATCCACTTTCATCTACATATAAGGACAACAGAAGCAATATCTGCACGAACATGGACTGCCACCCTTCGGCATCACCCAAATTCGCAACGTACTCGGTACACGCCGAATTCAACAAGACCCAGAGTCCTGTGCAGTATTACTTTACCTTTTTCTTTATAGTCCTGACCGGGGGCACGCTGCTTCCGTTAATGGGGATAATATTTCTTGACTGTATAAGACGGCTCTTTCCACATGCCGTAATAAAGAGGAGGAAATAGTCATGGAAAAAACTCCGGCCATCAAAATAAAAAACGGTACCAGGTATTTTTACAGATTTACGGTAAACCAGAGAATACAGCATGTTATTCTTGCCTGGTCAGTTGTCACCCTTGTCCTGACAGGCATGCCCCTGAAGTTTCCTGATACATCATGGGCCCCCTATCTGTATTCACTGTTCGGAGGCATTCATGCAGCACCTGTTATACATAAAGTGTTCGGCGCCATACTTCTGGCACTGTTCGTATATCACATTGTCTATCTCGTATACGTCATATATAAATATCAGGTGCTCCCTTTGAAACAAAAGGAGCGCCTGACAACAGGAAAAGTGCTTAAGCTGATAGCAAACCAGCCGCTCGTCCCTAACTTAAAAGACGCCAAAGATATCAGGGACCTCATGAAATATCTTTTATATATGACAAGAAAAAGACCGGACGGCGCAAAATATACGTGGAAAGAAAAGTTTGATTACTGGGCCCCTTTCTGGGGTATGGTCATTATTGGTCTTTCAGGCCTGGTCATGTGGAACAAGGAGCTGGCAACCATGATATTCCCGGGAGAATTAATAAACTTCTCGTTGATCGCCCATAGTGACGAGGCCCTGCTTGCCGCCCTGTTTCTCTTTATCTGGCACTGGTACAATGCACATTTCTCAGAGGCTGTTTTTCCCATGGGTACGGCATTCATTACCGGATACCTTCCGGAAGCACTTATGGTCGAGGAGCATTATGAAGATTATGTTGAGATCATGACAAAGGCAGGACTGGCAGATGAAATACTTCCACCCCACGGCATGCATGCCGTGGCTTCAGAGGAAGGAGGTCAGGCATGAAAAGTATGTTAATGAAAGTCTACATCCTGGGGTTTGCAGCACTCTCGATATTCTTCATGATAATCATCTGGAAGGTAACATTCGCACATGTAATAGAGGAATCTCATGACCGGCAGGAAGTCCTTGAGGCCCTGCAGGCAGACAAGGAAAAGGATGAAGCACCTGTTAAGACAACATTTCAGAAAATCATCCTTGACAGTGAACAGACAGTAAAACACTATCTCGGTTACAAGGTTCTGGAAGAAAAGAGGATAGAGGGCCACTTTCATCACATAGGCATAGATATCGGCCCTGACAAACGATCATATTGTGTTAATTGTCATGGTGACATGCCCCATGACCAGATCAAGGACCTGCGGGCATTTCTGAATATGCATGCCTTCTTTGTAAGCTGTCAGACCTGTCATGTAAAACTTGAAGGAAAAGAAAAGACAGGCGAGTTCAGGTGGTATGACAGGCGTACGGGAGTAATTATACCCAGCCCGGTGGCCTTTGAGGAACCCGGCACCTACAAGTCAAAGATCATCCCCTTTGAACGGGTAAACGGACAGCTTATCAGAATCGATTCAGATGAACGGATAAGTTTTGCCAGTGAGTTTCGGCAAAGCAAAGACACCCTTTCTGAAGCCCAGAGTTCAAAGGCAAAAAAGATCATCCATAAGATAGTCAGCAAACAGCCCCATTTATGTGAAGACTGTCATAACAGCAAGGACCCTGTTCTGCCTCTTGATAAGCTGGGATATCCGAAAGAGCGAATTGACTCCATCCTGAGCACTGAAGTTGTGGGGCTCATCAAAAACTATACACAATTCTATATGCCGAGAATGCTCCATCCCGGAGATAAAAGCGGACAGGAAAGAGAGCAGAACCGCAAAAAAAACTTAAAAAAAAATAAGAAACCATTAACTATAACAAAAATTAATTGATTGACCGGAAAACCGGTTCTATTAACTGTCATGGAATGCCCCATGGATATTCATGCGGCGTTCCCATTATCATGCGATGAAAATGAAAAAACTTTTAGATAGGCCGGGTAATATATCGATTATTATTTTTGCAGTTATAAGTATACTCCTTTATTACAGCGGGCATGCCTCTGGAATTGATTTCACCTACATACAACACCTTTATGACATAACATTTGACATGAACGAGCCAAGCGATGTGGCTGTTTCGGGGAGTGGCCAAATCTACATCGTTGATGGTGTCAACAACAGGGTGGTTGTGAGCAACAAAAAAGGTAAGGTCATCTTTGCCTTTGGAGAAAAAGGTTCAGGCATGGGTCAAATGCTTTATCCGCTCGGCATTTTTGTTGACAGCACCGGAAATGTTTATCTTGCTGATTCAGGAAACCACAGGATACAGATCTTTGACCCCTTTGGTGAGTTTCAATCAGAAATTAAAATCCCTTCAGTTAAAGGTGTTCTTGCCGACCCTACCGACATTACTGTTGATGAGTCAAGAAACAGAATCTACATTGTAGACAATAACAACCATCATATCCTTGTGTATGACCTTGATACACTGAAACTGCTTGATACCTATGGCACCCCTGGCATGGGAAAAAGGCAGTTCCGTTATCCCTTCCTGATTTCAGCTGATAAAGCCAACTATCTTTATATTGTTGATGTCATAAATACCCGTGTGCAGGTCCTCAACCCTGATGGAAAGTTTGTGCAATATATAGGTGGATGGGGTGTTGAAAAAGGTGAATTTTTCAGGCCCAAGGGTGTTGCCGTGGACAGAAGTAACAGGGTGTTTGTCAGTGACGGGTATATGGGAGTCATTCAGGTATTTAAAACAAATGGTGAGTTTGATTCCGTCATAAGCATTGCTGATAAATCCAGAATCAAGAAGTTTAACAAACCTGTCGGCATTTTCATTGATAACAATAACAGGCTCTATGTGGTTGAGATGTTTGCCAACCGTGTGGGTGTCTATGATATTTTTTATTAAATCATGATTAATAAAATTTTTCTGGTATCATTGATCCTGTGTTCAATAATTCCGGCATCTGCATCATTCGCCCTGGTTGAAACTCCAAGGAATCCTGATTCTGCAAAAGAGTGCGCCATTTGTCACTACAGATGGATAGATACCTTTTATCTGGATGGTAAAGGCTCAGACCTTGTACCATACCAGCAGGAAAAGGTCGTGGCTAGACTGGAAATGTGCTTTACCTGCCATGACGGCAGTGTTGTCGATTCACGGGCAAGAGTCTATAACGACAAACATCATAATACAGACAAGCCGCCGCCTCCCCATATGAAAATACCCGATATTTTTCCTCTCGATGAAAACGGAGTGATGCAGTGCGCCACCTGTCATACTGCCCATGGCGTACCAAGCGAGATGGGGATTGAGAAAACGATTTTTATCAGGGCATCAAACAATAACTCTGAGATGTGCATAATGTGCCATACAGATAAGGAAGGAAGCATTTCAAACGGCAACCACCCTGTCGGACCGGCAGAAAAAGAGATCCCGCTGAACCTGATCAGTCATGGATCACGTGTAGGGGATAAAAAGAACCATATCATATGTGAAACCTGTCACACGGTTCATGGTTCACCCAATGAGAGTTTTCTTATAGAGAGCGCGAGAAATTCGGGTCTGTGTCTTGAGTGCCATGCTGATAAGAATGTCTTTGATGCTGATGGCAAGAGAAACCACCAGCATGTGGTCAATGTTAAGCCGGTTAATGTCAAAATACCTGAAGAGGTCATTGATAAGGGAGCTAAGATCGGCTGGGAGGGAGAGATAATATGTCAGACGTGCCACAAGGTGCACAATAACAATATCGAAAAAACACTTCTTTTAATTATGAAAGATGAGAAGTCATCACTGTGCCTGACCTGCCATAAGGACAAGAACTACCTTGCCGATACCAAGCATAACCTGGTCCACTTAGCGCCCAAAGAGAAAAACCTTGAAGGAAAGACAGTTGCTGAAGCCGGAATATGCTCACCCTGTCACCTGCCGCATAAAGAAGCAAGAACATCGGGTGAAGGGGAGGACTTTATAACACGTCTCTGTCTGAGCTGTCATAAAAAAGGGAATATTGCTGAAAAGGCGGTGCCTGTTGATTACAGGCATCCTCTTGGCATAAGTCCTTTTAATAATGGAAGTGATACTCAACTGAACCTGGCGACTCCGGACATTGATGAAGACACATTCACCCTTCCGCTGTTTAATAAATACGGGATACAGGACCATGACGGTAATGTGACATGCACGACATGTCATGATCCGCACAGGTGGAGACCTGATTCAGAAAAGGGCGAGATCAGGGAGGATATAAAAGGGGACAGTTTCAGCTCCTTTCTCAGAAAGACCGCACCTGATATATGTAAAGAGTGCCACAGTAATAAATTTTTCATTGAGAATTCAAAGCATGATATAGCAAAGGTTGCCCCTGAAGAAAAAAACTCCCTTGACCAGACACCATCAGAGTCAGGTCTCTGTGGAGTTTGCCATCTTGTCCATGGCGGACAGCAGGGATATCTCTGGGCCAGAAAAACAGTATCTGAAAGCGGCAATATAGTGCAGGACCTCTGTACAGGATGTCACAATGAACAGGGAATGGCAAAGGAAAAGATCATAAAGGACTATTCCCATCCTGTAAACATATCTCTCACTGAATCAGGCCTGACCACCACCCTTCCCCTGTTTGATAAGAAAGGACATCTGGCTGATAACGGCTTAATGACCTGTGAGACCTGCCATGATCCGCACAAATGGTCACCAGATAATACCGCAACCGGGGAACATTTCAAGGTTGAGGGTACAATAAGTAACAGTTTTCTCAGAACAGCAAACTTTCCCTCTCCAGGATTATGCGGAGACTGTCACAAGGATGAATCCTATATTGAAAAGACCGACCATGACATGATGATATCCGAATCATATGGACTGAAAGTTGCTGAATCAGGAACATGCGGTGTGTGCCATAATGTCCATAACAGCAAGAACAAGACCCGGCTATGGGCGCTGGACTTTGCTGACGGTGCATCCATGATGGACAAAATGTGCAACTACTGTCATTCCGGAAACGGCTCGGCAAAAGACAAAATTCCGGATATTGCCTCCCATCCTGATGATCAACTGATAAACAATATTGGCCGGGACATCAAGCATACACCCAACTATTTCCCGCTGTATAATGACAGATCAGGTGAGTATCTGTCTGTAGGAAATATCTCATGCCCCTCCTGTCATAATGTGCACCAGTGGGACCCCAAGTTCAAGAAAATTGGGCCGGGAACAAATATTGAAGGTAATGCAACAAACAGTTTCTTAAGGATGCAGACATACAGCCTTTTATGCATTGACTGTCATGGTCTTGATGCCCTGTTCAGGTTTAAATACTATCATGATGTTGAGGAGAGAGTTGAGAAGATTACCAATATAATAGTCCCGGATACATTTCAGTAATATTGACCCGGACAATTCATAATTAAGACAGGCATGCTAAAAATAAATTATTCATCGATACCTTGGAGACAACTGCCAGGAACACGCTGTTTAGTCCACATTATTCACACATCCAGGGAGGTAAGCTTTATAAAAAGCTACGGGAGCGGCTTTAGCAGAAGATGACCAGACTAGGATTTAATAAAGAACTTCGCAACGGAACTTCCCAGAAAAGCTCCAAAAAAATCAGCGGCAACATCACCTCCGGACGAGTATCTTCCCGGAACAAAATACTGGTGGATTTCATCAGTTACTCCATAAAAACCTGCAAAAAGAAGTGCAGCTATAAATAACGACTTCTTCAGTCCGCTTCTTCGTAAAGAAAGATACAACAAAAATGCAAGCGGAATATAAATTAATGTATGGATCACCTTGTCGGCATTTTCAGGTATTCCATGTATACGAAAGCTCTGCTGTGATGAAAGAATAAAGATTATCCCCATATACCCGAAGGTAAAAATCCAGCACATAATTGCACTTCTGAAATTTACATCCTGATGACTATTCATTTCAATCTTCATATCCACTCCTGATTATACTGGTAGCAGCCACTTTATAATTGTAATTATTATAAATACATTAGCAATAATTCCGCTAATTTGTTTTTATGAGCACGAGCCAGAAGATCTCCCCGGACAATCCTTTATTATTTTACAACAATTACAAATGAATACATAAGATGACAGGATAAATATCGCATTTCTTTGATGCAGACTGATCCGTAATATTCTTTAGAAAAGATTATTTTTTATATCGTTCCAGTTCTGATGTAAGCTTTGCCACTTCCTCTTTCAGTGCTTTCATTTTTACTTCCCTGTTTACAGCCATGTCGTAAAATTCCTGCAGATCCTTAACTTTTTTCTTAAGATTAATCTGCATCTCGATTTTATCCGTAATATCATCAAACAATGAAACAAAATATCCTTTTTTAGGGCAATAGGCATTAACCGAGTACCACTTCCTGAATGGCTCAAAATATAAATCAAATTTAGCGGATTCTCCGGTTAAAGCAACATTCCCATATATAGTAATCAGGTCAGTTTTTGAATGTTTAATATCCGGTATTATCTCAGTTACCCTCTTACCGATAATTTCTTTATGTTTCAGGCCGGTGAAGGTTTCAAACGCGTTATTGACCTGCAGGAATATATAGTCTATTGGTTTATTTTGAGTATCAAATATAACTTCATGATATGCAAATCCTATTTGCATATGTTTAAAAAGCCTCTGAAACTCTGAATCCGTTGTCATAAGCACCCTCTCTATTCATACTATAATACGCAAGAGAGGGAATATGTCAATAACCATACTATGCCTGACAACTCTAATTATCTATGATATTGCATTGAGCGTCATTTCCCGACTGGACCGCCCCTGTAAGCTGAAACAGATCATTATTCGTCTACTTTAGTAAAAATATCTTTTCCTGCCTGGCATTGCGGACATAGCCAGTCATCCGGCAAATCCTCAAATGCGGTCCCGGGACCAATGTTCTGTGTATAATCTCCCTCTGCCGGGTCATACACATAACCACACGGGCAGTCATATTTATCCATGCGTTCCTCCTCTACAGTTTGTTATCAAGTTTGTCGTCGCTGCTGGATCACGATTCATATTTTGTGATTAGTGAAAGCACATCTGACGAGTAATTACTGCCTCTTATTTTAACATGAGCCCGGATAAGTACCATGATTTATATCATAACAGGTTTGAGATTGATCGGTAACCGGGTTATCTTTTCTTTCTATTATCATCGGTCATCCATTCAAGCAATTCAAGCGGATTGATCGGGTAAACCTTTTATCTTTGCGGTCTTTACTTCAGGCCATTTGAGGAGATTAGCAATATTAAGCCACATTGTAGTAAACTTACTTTCGACTTTAGCTGATGGGGTAATACAGGAACGATTGAAAAATTCTGACCCCGATATAATTTTATTTAAATCTTAATATGGAGGAATTAAAAAATGGCAGAAGCAAAGGGATTGAGTAAACCGGTAAAGATGAAAAATGATCTCGCAGAGTTTCTGGGAGCTGCAGAACTTCCCAGGACAGAGATTACAAAAAAACTCTGGGACTATATTAAAGCGAATAAACTTCAGACAAAGACTGAAAATGGAAAGCCTGAGAACGCGGGCAAATTTATTGTGGCTGATGCTAAATTGCTCCCGATCTTTAAAAACACAAAATCCACAAGTAAATCAGGCAAGGTCACTGACCTTACTCATATGAAGGAAGGCCAGACGATCAACATGATGCAGATGGCCTCTGTTGTCGGCGCTAACATAGAATAAGCTGAATCATTCCCCGGGATCAGTTCCCGTTAAAGAGGAAATCAGATTTATTGAATAACTGTTCCAACCGCTTGAACAGTTCCAGCCGCTTGAGCCGTTTAACTGTTCAAGCAGTTCGAGCAGATCAAGCGATTGGAACTTTTTTGTTGAACTGTTCAAGCGGTTGAAACAGTATTTCCCATCCTGTTTTATCAACATAAATATTGTGGTAGAATGAAGTGATGGCTTAAGTCCCCTTTTTCAGGGTATGAGATAAAAAATTATATGCATTTGAAAGAACAGAGCTATGGGTAAGAAAAAGAAACGCAAGGCGGCTTCTCAGAAGAAACAGGTGGCAGCAAAAGAAAAACCTGTTCAGGAACAACCGGTAGATCAAAAAAAGAAAAAGAAGAAAAAACAGCCGGTGCTGAAGATGATGGAAAAGCCCAACTGGCTTCTTACAGGACTGGCAGCAGCAGGTATGATACTGACTGCTTATCTTGCTGTAACCGGCTGGCTGGATAAAGCACCTGTCCTTTGTGACGATGGGAGCTCATGCGACATTGTTCAGCAGAGCAGATGGGGGACTTTTCTGGGCATTCCCACTGCTCTCCTGGGTTTTCTAACGTATGCTGTTCTTGGATATGTCGGTTTCCGGATCCGCAATCCCGGGACTCACTGGAAATCAGCATGGACAGTCTCAATGATTGGTCTGGGCTACAGTATATATCTGATAGTCATTTCAATGGTCGTGATACAGGCAGCCTGCGTCTACTGCATAGCTTCGTTTACTATCATGACCATCATCTTTGGGGTAATAACGTTCCAGCGCCCAAAGGAACTGCCAAAATTCAATTTTACTTCCTTCGCAGGTCAGACTGTAATCATAACAGCGGTAATCGTGGGGGGAATGCATCTGCACTACAGCGGTGTTTTCGATCCAATGGCCGGGCCTGAAGACCCCTTTCTCAGGGGACTGGCCGATCATCTTACACTGGATCAGGCCATTATGTATGGAGCATACTGGTGACCTGCATGCGTGGAACAGAAGGATCTGTTCGGGGCATCAGCTGAAAGATTTCCCTATGTAGAGTGTTCTCCTCAGGGCCGCGGAGGACCAAAGGCATCTGTATGCATACGGGAAAAAATCAAATCCTATCCTACATGGATCATAAAGGGCAAAACTTATCTGGGAATACTCGAGCCAGACCGGCTTGCTACCCTTTCAGGATATGTACATGAGGGAAACAGGTAAGTAATTATCCATTCGGGAACATTTTCCACCTGATCAACGATCAAAAAAACTTATTATGCCCCCGTTATGAAACTAATATCTAAGTATTAATGATCCTCAATTACTCTGATTTTTAAGGACTTATCTGTATTGTCATTATTCAAAGCAATTTATAAATAGCAATATATCTTCCTGTAATCAATAG
>CALZMZ010000002.1 GCA_945788685.1 Thermodesulfovibrionia bacterium
CAGGAACGAAAATACATATGTCCTGAGTGCAGTGATGCTATTTGTATTCACAATAATAAATGCTATACTTGTGAGCCAATTATTCGATGAAAAATCTTATTTAATAAAAGAGGGAAATGTTTAGCTCAGAGTTTCTCCTCACATCACTGGTGGTTGTACTGGTACCGGGAACAGGAGTGATTTATACGGTATCAACAGGTCTTTTTCTTGGTTGGAGAGCAGGCATTGCAGCAGCATTCGCTTGCACCGTTGGAATTGTACCGCACTTAATCGCCAGCATTCTTGGGTTATCTGCTATTCTTCATGTGAGCGCTGTAGCCTTTCAGGTTATTAAATATATTGGTGTTGTCTATTTGCTCTATCTTGCGTGGTCAATGTGGCGTGATACAGGGGTATTTAAATTTAATTCTTCTCAGTCACCAAATGGCGTGTGGAAAGTCGTAAGGAGAGGGTTCCTGATAAATATTCTTAACCCGAAACTGTCGATATTTTTTCTGGCATTCCTGCCGCTTTTTATTTCACCTGAGACTTCATCTCCGATAATACAAATGGTCCTTCTCGGCATAGTATTCATGGCCATGACATTAATTATTTTTATTCTGTATGGCATTTTGGCAAACGGAGTTCGCAGGTACGTTGTTAATTCTCCGAGGCTGACTGTCATGCTGCAACGATCATTTGCAGCAACCTTTGCAGCCCTTGGTGTCAAGCTTGCAATGTCTGATCAATAATATCGGCTAAAAAACACATATCGAAATGAAAGACTTACGCAGAAAAGACTTGGCTATTACTGATGAAGAAGCACTTAAGTAAGTCGATAATTATCTGGAGAAGATTATACTACCAATAAAGATCTTATACTATGCCTGCTTTACTTGATAATATTCGTGACTTTTCATTTTTCTCCTGATAGACTACTCGAAATGAGTAAGTATGAAAAATTAATGTTGCGCATATTACGAGGTTCGTCTGATGCAAACATATCTTTTGATGATTTATGCAACTTATTGATGCAAGTGGGATTCGAAAAACGCACGAGAGGCAGTCATCATATGTTTAGAAAAGAAGGCATACTCGAAAAAATCAATTTGCAACGTGATGGAAACAAAGCAAAAGTGTATCAGGTTAGACAAGTTAGAAACATTATTTTAAAATATGAATTAGGAGGAAAATCTGATGTTTAAGTATGAAATCATAATTTACTGGAGCGATGAGGATAAGGTATATGTAACTGAAGTTCCTGAATTGCCTGGCTGTACTGCGCATGGCGAATCGTATGATAAAGCTTTAGTGAATGCTCAGGAAGCAATTAGATTATGGATTGATACTGCTAAAGAATTTGGTGATCCGATCCCGGAACCCAAAGGCCGCCGCTTAATGTTTGCTTAGCATACCCCCTTTTAATTTAATATCCCCATTGTCAGCCAGAGTTGAGAATGTTATTATTCTCAATAACCAGCATCGATTACCGAACATAACAAAAATCTTTCAGGAGGTATGTAATGGCTGATTTATTTGATAAAACTAAAATTAAGGAAATGACTTTGCAGAACCGTCTTGTGCGATCAGCTACATGGGAAGGCATGTGCGATAATGACGGTAGACCGACAGAAAAACTGATTAACTGTTACCGTGATCTTGCAAAGGGCGGTGTCGGTCTGATAATGACAGGCTATACGTTTGTCAGGCCTGAAGGTAAGCAGCTTCCGGGGAAGATGGGCATTCATACCGATGAATTTGCAGATGAGATGATATCCATGACAAAAGCTGTCCATGACTCAGGGGGAAAGATATGTATTCAGCTTGTGCATGCAGGTGGACAGACAGACTCACGTAATGCAGGCAGGCAGCCCTTTGCTCCATCAGCTGTTCAGACAGAACAGTTTCCTGAAATGCCCCGGGAACTGTCCAAAGACGATATTACAGAAATTGTTACTGCATTTGGTGATGCAGCAAGACGGGCTAAATCTTATGACTTTGATGCTGTCCAGCTTCACGGCGCGCATGGTTATCTGATTAATCAGTTTCTGTCACCTCATTTAAACAAAAGAACAGATGAATACGGCGGAAGTATTGAAAACCGGTGCCGCTTTCTTCTAGAGGTTTATCGTACAGTACGGGAAGCAGTTGGAAATGATTATCCTGTCATGATAAAGCTGACCGGGACGGATTTCCTGGATGGGGGTCTAAGCAATGAAGAGGCTGTATTTGCTGCAAAGAAGCTGTCTGATGAGGGAGTGGATGCTATAGAAGTCAGCGG
The DNA here is from genome assembly GCA_945788685.1 of Thermodesulfovibrionia bacterium. Lineage (GTDB taxonomy): Bacteria > Nitrospirota > Thermodesulfovibrionia > UBA6902 > UBA6902 > CALZJD01. The sequence goes on from CALZMZ010000002.1 coordinate 2,261, forward strand.
AGGAACACCGGCATCCGGTGAGCAAAGCCCTGCCCGCACCAAGATCAACAGGCCGGAGAAGGAAGCTTATCATCTTGAACTTGCAAAGAATATTAAAAAAGCGGTTGACTGTCCTGTAATGGTTGTTGGCGGCTTCAGGAGTTTTGAAATTGCTGACAGGATTATAAATGAGGACGCTATGGATTATATATCGATGTCCCGTCCATTTATAAGAGAGCATGACCTGGCCAATCGCTGGAAGCGCGGTGACACAGCGCCTGCAAAGTGTATCTCCTGCAACAGCTGTTTTTTACCGGGTATAAAAGAGGGCGGGATTTATTGTGTAGTGGAAAAAAAGCTGAAGGAGAAAAAGCAGGAGAGTTCCTGATCTTATACATTTACTACTGGACTGTCGCACCTCTTTGCTTATTAATTAATATATTACAAGGTAAATTTGCTTTTATACATGAATGATGATAAACAATATATCATTCAGGTTTACCGGAGGGAAAAATGTACAAAGCAAAAAAAATACCAATATTTCTATTAATTATTGTCACAGGCAGTTTTTTTATGTACAGTTGCGGATCGAATGCGGATAGGGAACTGACATCAGCCAAATCAGCACCACGTATTACCAAGTCTGATGATAAAGCAATTCAATACCTGTACAATAAAATGGAACTGATTGCTGCAGAATCACATGATCTCGAGATAATTCATATCGCTTCAATTTTGCCTGTAGAAGTTGACAGCTCAACAGTACAGGCAAATGATATTATTATACAGGGGAAAAAAGCCTTTATTGCATATAACTTCGCAGGAGATCCATTCAGAGGCGCTATTCAAATACTTGATATAAACAAACCTGAACATCCGGAGATTGTACAAGAAATAAAATTTATGGATATGGAAATCAATGCGTTGTACATTGATGGACAAAAACTCTATTTTGCAGGAGCTGCTGATCCTGATGTCTGGGACTTTAAATCATTTATCGGAAGACTTGATGATTTTGAAGTAATGAATTTAGACAGTGCAGAAAACAGTATTGTGGGACTCTCAAGCCATGCTGCAACCGGAATAGCAAAGAAAAGTAATTTATATGTCGGGGTAGGGGCTGCCGATGGGAAACTTGAGGTCGTCGATAAGGACCTTAATATAATAGACTCTGTTGATTATCCTGATATAAGAGATGTAGACGAATTTCAGAACGGGATTGTGGCACTTGCAGGAACAACGGATAATACAAATACCCATGGCAGTGTATTGATTTTTGACAAGAATGATCTTCAGCATCCTGTTGAAATAGCTATTGCCGATTTCAGTTCTGATTACCATAAGGCAACCATTGAGGTGCATAAGGGAAAGACACTGCTTCTGGGGCTTTCTGAAGCGGGCTTTAAAGCCATGGATTTAAAAAATGATACGTATGAAATTATCTATGAGTTGGCCAACCCGGAAGATGAAAACGTACTTGAGACTAATACCAACAGTGTATCTTCAGATGCAGACCTGATCTTTACTGCAAACGGTGCCTTTGGATTCCGAGTGTTTAGGATAAATGATTCTGACTTTGAAAATATTGACTTGATCGGTCATGTGTCATTTAAAGACCAGAACTTTTCAGCAAATCATATTGAATTCAAGAGTAAACACCTGTTTGTTGCAAGCGGTCTGGGGGGAGTGAATATTTACCTGCTGCAACACCTGGATTAAAAATTACATACCCGGACCTTTCTTCAAATGCATCAGAAACTCAACATTGCCTTTAGGACCCTTTACAGGAGATGTTGCTGATCCCAGGACTTCAAGTCCCATGGATTCTGACCCGGCCTTTATTTTTTCCATGACCTTCATGTGAATACTCTCTTCCCTCACCACTCCTCCCTTGCCCACATCTTTTCTCCCAGCTTCAAACTGGGGTTTGATTAAGGCCACGATTGACCCTGCAGGTTTTAAGAATTCCAAAACCTTTGGGATGACTTTCAGAAGAGATATAAAGGAAACATCGATCACTGCAATATCTATTGTATCCTGTACAGAATCATTTTCAATGTACCGTATGTTGGTTTTTTCCAGCACTGTAACCCTGCTGTCATTCCTGAGTTTCAGGTCAATCTGGCCATAACCGACATCAACAGCATAAACTTTAACAGCTCCGTTCTGTAACAGGCAGTCTGTAAAGCCGCCAGTAGATGCACCCACATCCATTGCCACTTTGTTTGATACATCTATATCAAACTCTTTTAATGCATGCTCAAGCTTCAGGCCGCCACGGCTAACATAGGGCATTTTATGCGCCAGGGTAAGTTCATCATCAGGCCTTACCTGTGCTCCTGCCTTGTCAACAATAATACCGTTGACTGAAACACTGCCTTCAAGGATCAGGGCCTTTGCCTTTTCCCTGCTTGCAACAAGGCCTTTATCAAAGAGCATCCTGTCCAGACGCTCTTTTTTTAATGGTGTAGCCATGGAATTTAAGATATGAGGTCAGTTTTTATTCTTGATTACTTCCGGAGCGGCTGCTTTTCTGTCAACCAGAGTGAGGGCTTCTCTGGCTATGCCTTCTGCATCAATGCCGTATTTTTTCCTTAAAAGCTTCTGGGGACCCTGTTCTATAAAACTGTCCGGCAGGCCGAGTATTTTTATCTTAAGTCCTTCTAAACCGGCTTTGGTCAACTCCTCCAGTACTGCACTACCAAAACCACCGGACACTGCATTTTCTTCCACCGTTATAATCCTTTTGATTTGATCTGCATAACCGTAGATCAGGTCCATATCAAGGGGTTTGACAAAGCGGGCATTAATCACCGTTGCACCTATCCCTGCATCACTGATAAATTTTGCTGCTTCAAGTGCCGGGAGCACTGTACTGCCTATGGCAATGATCAATACATCCTTTCCCTCGTTAACGACTTCTCCATTGCCAAGTGGTATCGTTTTGATATCGCTGCCTTCGTCGCTGTCCACAACAGAGGCCCTCGGATATCTGATTGCTATGGGACCGTTATGATGTACAGCGGTCTTCAGCATGCACCTGAACTCGTATGCATCTTTTGGGGCCATAACAACGAGATTGGGGATATGTCTCAGGTATGAAAGGTCAAATGTCCCGTTGTGTGTAGGTCCGTCATCTCCCACTATGCCTGCTCTGTCTATTGCGAATACAACAGGCAGTTTCTGAAGACAGACATCATGAATGATCTCATCATACGATCTCTGAAGAAACGTTGAATAGATTGCCACGACCGGTTTTACTCCTCTGGTGGCAAGACCTGCGGCAAATGTTGTTGCATGGGGCTCTGCAATTCCGACATCATAAAACTTTTTTGGAAATGTCCTGACAAACTCTGAGAGCCCGGTGCCTTCGGTCATGGCAGCGGTGATGGCAACAATCCTGCTGTCTTCCTTTGCGAGTTCCGTGAGACAGTTGCCGAATATCTCACTGTATGACTTCGTAGGTTTTGAAGGTAAGGAACCGGTTTCTATATCAAAAGGTCCGACACCGTGAAAGATGTTCGGATTTTTCTCTGCGGGTTCATACCCTTTGCCTTTCTTGGTGATGGTGTGAATCAAGACAGGTGACGGGAAATCCCTGAACCGCTGCAGAGTTTCGATAAGTATATCGATTTTATGACCGTCAACCGGACCGACATATTCAAACCCCAGTTCTTCAAAGAGCAGTCCGGGCACAATAAAACCCTTTACGGTCTCCTCTGTCTTTTTTGCGATTTTCAGGACAGGCTCACCCACCGATGGGATTCTCTCAAGAAGATGTTTGGTTTCTTTCTTGAACTTTGTATAAAGATCACCCATAAGCATCCTCCGTAAATAGGCTGACAGGGCGCCCACGTTAGGAGAGATGGACATTTCATTATCATTCAGAATAACTATCAGGTCTTTCTTTAAATGCCCTACGTGATTGAGCCCCTCAAAGGCAAGTCCGGCGGTCATTGCACCGTCACCGATAACAGCGATCGACTTAAAATCCTCTTTCATCTGATCTCTTCCCTCAAGTATGCCAAAAGCGGCAGAGATCGAGGTTGAGCTGTGACCGGTTCCGAATGAGTCATGGGGGCTTTCTGACATCTTTGGAAAACCTGACAGTCCTTTATGTTTTCTTATCGTTGAAAACCTGTCATACCTGCCTGTCAAAAGCTTATGGGCATAAGCCTGGTGGCCGACGTCCCAGATGATTTTATCTTTAGGTGAGTCAAAAACATAATGAAGCGCTAAAGTAAGATCGATAGAGCCAAGATTTGAGGCAAGATGCCCGCCGTTGGTTGCAACGGTCTCGATGACTATTTCACGCATCTCCTCTGCCAGTTGTTTTAAGTCATCAATTGTCAGATCTTTAATGTCCTCAGGACTTTTTATATTTTCTATCTTCATGACTGTTAATTAATTTCTCCTTGATAATATATATCTGGCGATCTCTGCCAGCGGCTCGGCCCTGTGGTTAAGGCTTTTTATTGAATCGAGAGAATCATGTATCAGATCCTCTGCAATGCTCTGCGATTTATCCAGTCCGAATATGGAAGGATATGTGTTTTTTCCTTTTGCACCATCCGCACCGGCAGACTTCCCAAGTTCCTCTCTTGTGCCTGTAACATCAAGGATATCATCAATGACCTGAAATGCAAGACCTATCTTTTCTCCATAGCTGGTCAGGGCATTGAGTCTGGCCGGGGGTGCTTCTGCCATTAACGCCCCGATGCGCACAGAAGCCCTTATTAATGCACCGGTTTTATGGGTATGAATGTAGTGAAGCTCTTTTTTCTTTGCTTTTTTGCCCTCGAGAATAATATCTACAGTCTGACCTCCGACCATGCCTTCAGGACCGCTTGCACGCGACAGCTCACTGATAATATTCACTAGTGTTTTCGGTTTTGCACCGGATTGAGATATCATATGAAAGGCATCTGTCAGCAGTGCGTCACCAGCAAGTATGGCGGTAGCTTCCCCATACACTTTGTGTGTAGTAGGCTGGTTCCTTCTGAAGTCGTCATCGTCCATGGCGGGGAGATCATCATGTATAAGTGAATATGTGTGTATCAGCTCAAGTGACGCAGCAACAGGAAGAATTTTATCAGACGTGCCGCCGACCGCTTCAAAGCCTGCAATGCATAGAATGGGCCTCACTCTCTTTCCGCCGGCAGTGAGAGCATAGCTCATTGCTTCAGACAGGTGTTTGGGGCAGTCCTTGTCTTTTTTCTTTGAGGAAATGTATTTCTTCAGAAAACTGTCCACCAGCTTTCTTTTTTGTTTCAGGTATACATCCAGCTTCATGACAGGTTTATTTCCGGAATTAAATTATCTTAAAACACTATAGTATACAAAATATGCCTTACTTTTGTTGAAATCCGGGACTGCTCATGTAACTGAGTAAATAATATAGATCATCACCTGTTTAGTTGCAAAAAAGGATTCAAGGTTCCAAGTGTTTTGATTAAATGAATTAATATGAGTCTTACCCATCCTTTTCACCTAAGCCCGTTTTAAAATTCCTTGCAGTACTTCAGCGTTTCATTCGAATCCTCGAATCCTTGCCTCTTAAATCCTTATAAATATAGCAATCTTACAGAAGTTGGTCCAATAGTCTTAACTGTGCTGATAATAAATTGTGTAATCATTGCTATGTTTGCTAAAAAAAAGAATATTTATTAATATTCTTTTGTGAATATGCTTATAGACAGGCTTAACATTTTGCATATTAGTATGTAGCATAAGAGGAGACCGGTTTTGACATTAAGCTCGATGTTGTTGGAAACAGCAAGGAATTATCCTAAAAGAGTTGGCATCAAGTTTGAAGAAAGAGTTCTTAGTTATTCTGAGATAGACAAACGTGCCACTCTCTGTGCCGGAGGCATTATGGATCTTGGCGTGAAGTCCGGTGACAGGGTGGCGATTCTGATGAAAAACTGTCCTGAGTATATAATTTCCTATTTTGCCATAATCAGGGCAGGTGCCATTGCAGTTCCAATTAATACTTTTTTAATGCCTGATGAAGTTTCATATATACTCAATGATAGCGGATGCAGTCTGCTCATATATGATGATTCCTTTGCCGATCATGTGGTAAAAGTAAAAGACAGTATCAGTACATTGAATTCGGTCAGGATTGGAGATATTCCTGAATGTGAGAAAGAATGTGAAGAGGGATCAGATAATGATGTTGCGGTTTTTTTATACACTTCAGGAACCACCGGTTTTCCAAAGGGCGCCATGCTCACGAACAGGAACCTCATATCCAATGCGGAAGCAAGCCGCGAAGTTATGGATATAGTTCCCAGGGACAGATTCCTGCTCTTTCTCCCTCTTTTCCATTCTTTCAGCTTAACGGTCTGCGTCATTCTGCCTGTGCTTACCGGGGCCAGGATAATTCTGCTTCAGTCAGTAAAACCATTTTCAAAGGTGATCAACAGTATCATCAAGGACAGAATCACCCTGTTTATTGCTGTTCCAACAATCTATAACATTCTTTCAAGAAAAAGGATCCCTGTTATTGCAAAACTGCTAATGAAGTTTTTGATAAAAATAAGAGTATGTGTCTCCGGCGCTGCTGCCCTGCCTGAATCTACTATCCATGCATTTGAAGCAAAGTTCAATATTCCGCTGCTTGAAGGGTATGGACTTACTGAAACATCACCTGTAGTGTCGGTTAACCCGCTTAAAGGGACGAGAAAGCCGTCTTCTGTCGGCCCTCCGGTCCAGGGAGTAGAAGCTGCAGCTGTTGATGGTGAAGGTAACAGGGTGAGAACGGATGAGGTCGGGGAACTGATTATAAGGGGACCGAACGTTATGAAGGGATACTATAATAAACAGGCAGAAACAGACGAAGTACTAAAGGACGGCTGGCTGTATACAGGAGACATGGCAAAAATAGATAAAGACGGATACATATATATTGTAGACCGTAAAAAGGACCTGATCATTGTGGACGGGATGAATATATATCCGAGGGAAGTTGAAGACATTGTCATGGAACTGCATTCCATTGAAGAATGCGCAATGGTTGGTGTAGCAGATGGCAGAGGCTCGGAAATATCAGTTCTGTATCTTAAGTGCGCTGAAGATGCAACAGTTGATAAGACTGATGTCGAGGGTTATTTAAAAGAACGCGTTGCCCGTTTTAAAATGCCCAGGAGAATAAAGGTTATTGATGATTTTCCCAAAACCGCCACGGGTAAAATAAGGAAAAATGAACTCAGGAAATGGGAGATCTGATTATTTATATGGTGTTGCAACCAATCAGGTACTGGTGAGTATATAAATGCAATAATTATTTAGATATCCGGTATCACTTCGGATAGATTATAATTGTCATTCTGAACGGAGTGCAGCGAAGTGAAGTCGAAGCGACCCTCGCGAAGACCCGCATCGGGAATCTCATGACAGTTCAAGCGGAGATTCTTCATCTCTTCGTTCCTCAGGATGATAATGCACTGCTTATAGCTGCATAATTGCTCTCGCACTTTCTATTTATTTGAATTTAAAGGGGAATGTAGGATATCATAATATCTTATGAAAGCCGTTTTCTTAATGTTGAAAGCAGAACATAAGGCCATGAGGCTTATAGTAGGTGATGATTCGGGTGTGGAGATATAATGCAAGGGGTTGAGATAAAAGAGCTGTCTGTATTCGAAGATGAACGGGGCTGGCTAACAGAGATATTCCGAATTGATGAATCCGGTTTCAGGCCTGTCATGTCGTATTTGTCAATGACAAAGCCTGGTCTGGTCAGGGGACCACACGAACATTTAGAACAGACAGACTATTTCTGTTTTTTTGGGAAATTCAGACTTTATCTCTGGGACAACAGACCGGATTCATCTACATTTCAACAGCACAAAGTTATTAATACTTCCGGAAAGCCTACACTTGCGGTAGTACCTGCAAGAATAGTACATGCGTATAAGAATATTACAAACGAAGAAGGGCTGGTTATAAATATGCCTGACAGACTATATAGGGGAGAGGGGAAAAAGGATTCTGTTGATGAAGTGCGGTATGAAGATGACCCTGCATCTCCTTTCAGGATAGAAGAATGAAACTGCTTGTTACCGGTGGTGCAGGGTTTATTGCATCCAACTATATAAGACATGTACTTCATACGTATCCGGATTATCAGGTGATTAATCTGGACAGCCTTACCTATGCCGGAAATCTCGAAAACCTGAAAGATGTAGAAGATTCAGAAAGATATACCTTTATGAAGCGTGATATCTGTGACAGCCATGTTGCAGATGGTCTTGAGTTTGATGCGATCCTGAATTTTGCTGCTGAAAGTCATGTTGACAGGAGCATTCTTGATGCACAGCCTTTCCTTCAGACCAACATAATGGGAACATACAATCTTCTGGAAGTCGCAAGGAAGAGGAACTGCACTTTTTTACATGTATCAACTGATGAAGTCTATGGATCGATTGAAGATGGATTCTTTAATGAAGAATCTCCTTTAATGCCTAACAGTCCTTATGCTGCAAGTAAGGCCTCGTCTGATATGCTTGTCAGGGCATATGTTGAAACTCATAAGATCAATGCCATGATCACAAGATGTTCCAACAATTACGGGCCTTATCAGTTCCCTGAAAAACTTATTCCGCTTGTTATACTTAATGCCATAAACAGCAGGCCCATTCCGGTTTACGGTGACGGCATGAATGTAAGGGACTGGATCCATGTAGTTGACCACTGCAAGGCCGTAGACACTGTTCTTCATAAAGGGACATCCGGACGTGTTTACAATATAGGGTCCAGGAATGAACAGCCCAATATCGATCTCATTAAAAAAATATTGTCAAAAACTGCTGAAAAGCTGGATCTTGATGAAAATAAACTTATGGGCCTGATCAATTTTGTTGAGGACAGAAAAGGCCATGACAGGAGATATGCCATAAATCCTTTAATGATAGAGAAGGATCTGGGATGGAAACCTGAGATGACTTTTGACGAAGGAATAGAAAAGACGATAGAGTGGTATACGACCAATAATCAGTGGTGGGGCCGGATCATTTCAGGTGAATATATCAAGTACTATAATCTGCAATATGGGGAAAGGCTTGATACGTGAGAATTGCACTAACAGGCGCCAATGGCATGCTTGGTCATGACATCAGAAAGGTATTTCAGGATGTTGAACTTGTTGCTCTCACCAGAAAAGACATTGATATAACCAGCCTTGATCAGTCAGTAGCCCGCATAAAGGACATCTCACCTGATTACCTTATTCACAGCGCGGCATATACGGATGTTGACGGATGTGAGCAGGACCCGGAAAAGGCCTATCTTGTCAACGGTATCGGGACAAGAAATATTACCATTGGCTGTGAAGAGATCAAATGTCCTGTACTATATATAAGTTCGGATTATGTCTTTGACGGCAATAATAAAGAGCCTTATAACGAGTGGGACGTGACTGGTCCTGTGACCAGATATGGGCGTTCAAAATTAATGGGCGAGCAGTATATTCAATCCCTGACTAACAGGTTTTATATTATCCGGACATCATGGCTGTATGGTGAAAATGGGAAAAATTTTGTCGATACGATTTGCAGGTTGCTATCTGAAAAGGATGAGATTGAAGTTGTAGATGATCAGGTTGGATCGCCTACGTATACGTATGATCTTGCGGTCAATTTGAGAACGCTTGTTGGAAAAGGATATGGTATTTATCATATAACCAACTCTTCACACTGCTCATGGTTTGAGTTTGCACAGGAGATAGCCAGGTTAAAAACCAGTAAAACAGAAATAGTACCCACAACTACAGAAAAATTTAACAGACCGGCCAAACGGCCTGCATATTCAGTTCTGAATAATACAATGTCAGGGCTTGAAGGGATAGATAATTTGAGGCACTGGAAAGATGCTCTGGGGGAATACCTGACTAAACAGGCCTGTCAGTAATTCAATAGCAGAAAATATAATAACAGACCGGATCTAGGCCTTATACGTCATCTCATCATTATTTTTTGACGATGCAAGTATTGCCATTAACATCATACCTGCTATTGATCCAATAAACAGTCCGAGAAGAAACAAAAACATAGATACACCTCCCCAGTGATAGTAGTCCATTTACATACAACTTTTATCGTTACTCTTGTATATATCATAAAACTCAGGTCCTGAACAGTAAAAAAAATTAATAATTATATTAAAAGCTTATGAAGAAGTAAAAAAAGAGTACCCCAATCCATATTGATTGAATTGCAGTGGCTCCTAAAATCGTTCATGAAAATTGTAAAGGTTTTCCTGACTTGTTCAGTAATAGCGATGCACGTAATTCATTCCTGTCCGGGCTTTTGCCATTGAATGTATTTTCCAACTTGACTTTATGTGCTGACTGATCATATAATTCTGATGTCTAGGGGATAATGCTGAAGAAAATCATATGACTTCAGGTCCTTTACTTAAGTGTTACGGCTTTTATGATGGGCTTAAGTTAAGTTGATATTGCTTACAATTTGGCAGTAGTTCTCTGTGCTATCCCTTTGACTTACCTGTGATACATATTCTTGTCATGCGTCATCGTATGATACTAATTTTTGCAGAAAGGGGGATACATTCAAAAGCAGTTACTTATTAACAACTTCAAAGGAGGACCAATGACCACATCTGTACTGAATAGAATCGCTGTTGTTATGTTCATGTTGTTTTCCGCAAGTATTATCTTAGGCAGTCCTGCTTCAGCTGAAATGATCAGCGGGCAAGAAGCAGGGATAATCAATATCAATGATGCTTCATTATCAGAACTTGCAGACTTGAAAGGAATAGGAAAGGTAAAAGCAGAAGCGATAATTGCATACAGAAAAAAGAACGGCAAGTTTGAAAGTATTGATGATATTAATAATGTTAACGGTGTAGGCAGGAAGACTATAGATAAAATCCGGGACAGAATTACAGTTAAGTAAGCCAGAGCATGGCTTGCTTTAACCTTTATTATTCACATGGCCAGGGAGGTTGGCTTTAAAAAAAAGTTTTGGGAGCGGCTTTAGCAGAATATCACCAGAATACCCTCTGTCTGTTGATCAGCATCAGAAAATGATGATATTTTATTGCATCGTGCCGTATTCAAAACTTTTATTAAAGCTTACCTCCCTGACTCAAATATGTGTGAATGATGCGGGTTAGGGGACATGGCAGTATAAGAGAAGGGGAGACAGATAGAATCTGTTTCCCCTTTCTTTGTAAGCTTGAAATGAAAAAAATATAATTCAGTAAATGGTATGTATTCCTTCACCCACACCTCGATAGTCATCATACATGAAATTTATGCAAGGCTCAGGGATTAAAATATTTCCTGACAACCTCCATATATAAAGGCATTTTGTGGACTAATAATTCATGACAGTTTATTTTAAGAAAATATATTTTTAGGATTAAATGATTTGTGCCGATAAGAATAGCAACTGATTATATATTATGAATATTGCTTATCAACAGGTATAACTGTAAAATGTATAGAATGTATATTATGGTAACAGTCTTTGAAATGGAACTCTGGCAGACAGAAGTTAAGAATACATTAATATAATGATGAAGAAATACAGACAGATAGTAATACTTTTATTAGTGACTGTTTTATTTGGATGCAGTACGTTACATAATCTCACAGGGAACAGTGAAAAACAAAATGTAATTCAACCCGAAACAGGCGACCCGGCAGGACATGAAAATGCCGGCGACTCAATGTCCTCCTTAACAGCTGATGATGAAGATACCTATATGGAAACGGTATTAACGACAGGCGACTCAGCGATTGAAAACTTATCTGCAGAAATCCTGAACGACAGGGATGAAGAGATTTCATTATCCGGCAGCGACTGTAAGTCATATGTAGCATGTCAGGATAACAATGAAGGATTTAATATTGTTGAGGACACGCAAAATGCCGGGAATGATACGGTCACCAATGGACTTGTTTCAGGCGTTTCTGATGAGCAGGACAATATTGCACAGGAACAGGAGCTTCTTGATTCAGCGCTGGAGTTCTGTAATGCTTCACAGGAATTCTGGTCTGAGGGAAATCTGGAGAAAGCAAATGAGGCCCTTGACGAGGCCTATTCATTAGTCCTTGAAGTTAATACTGATGCATATCCTGAACTTGTGCAGCAAAGAGAGGACCTGCGCTTCCTGATCTCCAAGAGGATTCTGGAAATATATGCATCCCGGTATACCGCTGTTAACGGAAACCATAAGGAAATTCCATTGACAATGAACGAGCATGTTGAAAAGGAGATAAAGCGCTTTCAGGGACGTGAACGAACGTTTTTTATCGAGTCATATAAACGGTCGGGAAAATACATGGACAGAATACTGGCAGACCTGAAAGAGGCCGGCTTGCCTGAAGAGCTTGCATGGCTGCCTTTAATCGAAAGCGGATTTAAAACAAAAGCGCTCTCCCGTGCCAGGGCCCTTGGACTTTGGCAGTTTATTCCTTCCACAGGTTATAAGTTTGGTCTGAAAAGAGATAACTGGATTGATGAAAGGCTGGACCCGGAAAAGTCAACAGCTGCAGCTATAGCATATATGAAAGAACTGCACAATATATTTGGAGACTGGACAACAGTTCTTGCAGCTTACAATTGCGGAGAGGGACGTGTCCTGAAAAAAATAAGAAACCAGCGCATTAACTATCTTGACAATTTCTGGGACCTCTATCAGCAGCTTCCCCGTGAAACGGCAAGATATGTTCCAAGATTTCTGGCAACATTGCATATTCTGAAAGACCCTGAAAAGTTTGGCTTTACACTGGATGAGATGTACGGGCCTGTTTCTTATGAGACAGTAACGATTAACAAGCCCGTACAACTAAAAATAGTAGCAAACAAGCTGGGTATATCAGGGAAGGACCTGACTGAACTGAACACGGAACTAAGACATCAGGTTACGCCTGATACGGAATATTCTCTCAAGGTGCCGGTTGGAATGGGAGAAACTCTACTTGCTTCACTGGATGAAATACCAAAATGGTATCCGCCCCAGAATGCATATGTATATCATCGGGTAAAAAAGGGTGAAACCCTTTCTGTGATTGCTCTCAGATACCGTACAAGTGTTACAAAAATTGTGAGGGCAAATAATATTAGACGTAAACATATGATCAGGGCTGGAAAGAAACTTAAAATTCCTTTAAGGGGAAGCTCAGCAAAGAGACTGTATGCATCAAATAATAAACTGTTACCTGATGGAAAATACCGGATTAAAAAAGGTGATTCTCTATGGTTAATCGCCAGAAAATTTAATACAAATACAAAAAAGCTGAAGAGAATAAATAATCTCCAATCAACCCGCCTCTATGTCGGTCAATATCTCAAAATAAATGACTGAACATTTGATGTTATTCATTAAACCGCCTGTCTGATTATCCGTGCAATGTGTTCTGCCTGCTCCGGCTCAAGCTCGGGGTAAACAGGAATTGAGAGCACTTCCTTTGCTGCGGTTTCAGATACAGGGAAATCACCTTCAGTGTAATTTAAATATTTAAATGCCTGCTGCAGATGAAGCGGCAACGGATAGTAAACAACAGAGGATATGGAATTATTTTTCATCGCTTCCTTGATTTTGTCCCGTGAGGGAGATTGTATCGTATATTGGTGATACACGTGATTTCTGTCAGGGAGTTCAACCGGACATGTAACAGTATCACCCAGGATTGATGTATAAATGTCTGCAATATTGCTGCGTTTCTGATTGTACTCATCAATATGTTTTAGCTTGATTCTCAGTATTGCGGCCTGTATTTCGTCCAGTCTGCTGTTATAGCCAAGAAATCTGTGCTCATAGGGACCGACCGTTCCATGATTTCTCAGAAGCCTTACCTTATTAATTATATCCGCATTGTTTGAGATCATCATGCCGCCGTCCCCGTATGCCCCCAGGTTCTTGCTTGGATAAAAACTGAAGCAGCCCGCACTTCCCATACTTCCTACTGGTATGTTTCTGTACTTTGCGCCAAAGGCCTGTGCACAATCTTCTATCACATAAAGGTTATATTTATTGGCGATTTCCAAAACTTCAGTCATGTCCACAGATTGTCCAAACAGGTGCACTATTACAATTGCAGTAGTTTTTGCTGTTATATTTTCCTCGATTTTTGAAACATTGATATTAAAAGTATCTTCTTTAATATCTACAAAAACAGGTTTTGCACCGACATATGCAATTGATTCTGCTGAAGCTATAAAGGTAAAGGGTGTTGTGATGACTTCATCCCCCTGCTTAATCCCGAGTGCCTTAAGGCATAAATGTAAAGAATCGGTTCCGGATGCCAGACCTATTCCGTGATGCACATTATGGTATGCTGCTATTTCTTCTTCGAGAGACCGGACATTCTGACCAAGAACAAACTGACCGCTTTCGATAATTTCCTTCAGGGCAGTCTTGATTTCCTCCTTGATAGGCAGATATTGTGCCTTCAGGTCAAGCATGGGAATAATGTCTTTGTTCAGGAATATTTCTGACATGGCAGTTTAATTAGTCAAACCGTGATTAACAAGCCCGGATATTTTTAGAGCAACTTTCAGCGCTTCTTTACCTTCATGACCTGAAACAAGGGGTTGGTCTGATCTTGTTACACAATCGATAAAAGACCAAAGCTGTTCCTTTAGTGGTTCTTTTTCTTCAGGTCTTTCAGTGGTTTGCCTGACTTCTCCGTTGTTTTTTTTCATATACGTTGTAATCTCCTGCCTCTGATAGTCAAGGCTTAAATAAGCATTCTGCTGAAAGACCTTGAGCTGTCTGACTTTATCAGTGGCCATTCTGCTCGTTACTGCTTCGGCAATACATCCATTTTCAAATTCAATCCATGCGTGTGCCACATCGATATTCTCGGTAAGAACTTTTGCGCCGGTTGCACGGATGTCTGATATTTCGGAATTCACCAAACTTAATATTATATCTATGTCATGTATCATTAAGTCAAGGGTCACATCCACATCAATGCCTCTCCCCAGAAATGGGGACAATCTTTGGGATTCGATGAACTGCGGCCTGTCTACCATATTACTTATAAGAGATACTCCAGAATTGAAGCGCTCCAGATGTCCAACCTGAAATATCAGGTTTCTTTTTTCAGCTTCATGTATGAGAATATCAGCTTCCTCGATTGTTGATGTTATCGGCTTTTCAAGCAGAATACTTTTATTGTGCTTCAAAAAGTCAATTCCGGTCTGAAAATGGGAAGTAGTAGGGACTGCAATACTTACAGCATCAACAGAGTCGATCACTTCCATATAATTCTGATAGGCATCGCAGTTATACTGCGATGCGATTTCCCGGGCCCTGTCAAAATTGATGTCAACTACTCCAACAAGCTTTGCATTTTCCATATCTGAAAAAATTCTTGCGTGATGCATCCCTATTGAACCCACACCTATGACTGCAACATTAATCACTTTTTGACTCCAACCACTATTATCCCTGATTTATCAGCTTCGTGTATGAATTTGTTTTTGTCAACGATGATGCATTTTCCCGCTTCAAGGGCCAGTACCTTTGCTGACACTTTTTTCATTGAGCGCAGTGTTTCAACCCCTGCAACAGGTACGTCAAAACGCATGTCCTGCTTAGGTTTGCTTACTTTTATGACCACCGCATCTTTTTTGGCAAGTTTTCCCCCTCTGCTGATGGCCTGGTCAGTTCCTTCAATTGCTTCGACAGCCATGACCGCAAGATTTTTTACTACCACAGTCTGACCGATATCAAGGCCCCCGATTTCTTTTGCAATGTCCCATCCAAAATGAATGTCCTTAAGGTCCTTTTCAGACGGCTTCCTGCGCGTCATTAAACCCTCGGTGGCAAGAAGATCCCTGGTGAAATCGGTTGTTTTATGGACTGTTATTCCTTTTTTTTCAAGCTCTTTTACAACAGCGCTCATTATAGTATCATCTGACTGGTTTTTCAGTGAGAAAAGCAGTTTTACTGCCTTAAGGTCTGGAATAATATTCGCCTTATTTTCATAGAGAAGAGCCTTCGGGACCTTACCTGCCATAACCACATTGGATATTGAAAGCTTTTTCAGTAACGACAGAAGTCCTCCAAAGCGGCCCAGGCTTATTTTATGAAATTCATCTGAGATTGGTTTAAGAGACTCATCAGCAGGAGGCTGCAGCGCAATAGCGACTACATAATGGCCCATTTTTTTTGCTTCAGCAGCAAGGGTCAGAGGCAGTCCTCCCATCCCTGCTATCAGTCCCAGCTTATCCGGCTTTTCAGACATACAGGATGCCTTTATCGGCATATGCCTCTTTTATTCTTTTCTATAAATTCTATAAAACGCTTTATCTCTTCGGAATGCTTATTTTCAAGTTTTAATTTTTTTATGGCTTCTTTTAATGTAAGTTTGCTCCGGAAGAGGACCTTGTATGCATGTTTCAGTTCCTTGATTGTTGCCTCCTCAAAATCGTGTCTCTTAAGACCAATCGTATTAAGACCATACAGTTTTGCTCTTTCTCCGGCTGCGGTTGTAAAGGGGGGAATGTCCTGGGGAATAGCACTGAAGCCGCCGATCATTGAATATGCTCCTATCCTTGTAAACTGGTGAACAGCCACATGACCGCCTATAAATACATAATCTTCAACTTCAACATGGCCTGCAAGTGTAGTGGTGTTTGCCATAATAGTATGACTGCCTATATTACAATCATGGGCGATATGCACGTATGCCATAAAAAAATTATTATTTCCGATTTTAGTTATCGTGTCTCCGCTAATTGATGCACGGTGTATAGTGATATATTCCCTGATAATGTTCTTATTGCCGATTTTCACTTTTGTTCGTTCATTATTGTAGCGTGTGTCCTGAGGGGGAAGCCCGATGGATGAGAAGGGGTATACTGTGCAGTCACTGCCTATTTCTGTTTCTTCGATTACTACATGGGAGATGAGTTTTGTGTTCCTGCCGATCTTCACTCTTTTGCCGACAATGCAGTACGGACCGATCTCCACTCCTTCAGACAGCTTTACCCCTGAGTCAACTATTGCTGTACGATGAATTTTAGGTTTAGCCATTTTCCAGCTCCTGATCAGACACCATGGCTGTAAATTCCGCCTCTGATACGAGTTTGTCATCAACAAAGGCCTGGCCGGAAAATTTCCATACATTCTTCCTGTTCTGGACTTTATTGACTTCCAGCCGTAACTGGTCACCGGGAACCACAGGTTTTCTGAATTTTGCCTTTTCAATACTCATGAAGTAGGTAGATTTTCCGTTTGCTCCTGAATGATATGCCAGGATACCTGACACCTGTGCCATAGCTTCAACAATGAGGACACCGGGCATTATGGGATAATCAGGAAAGTGTCCCTGGAAAAAAGGTTCATTTGCTGTGACATTTTTTATTCCTATAGCTTTTACATCGGGTTCTATACTCGTTATCCTGTCAACCAGGAGAAAAGGGTATCGATGGGGAAGTATATTTCGTATTTCAGTGTTGTTCATCATCGGACTGTACCTCCTTGCTTGATACATTGGATTTAGGGATGTTATGGGATTGTATCTTATTTTCAATTTCCTGTAAACGCTTTATATATTCAGGCAGTCTGTTCACTATGCTCTGGGATCTTAACCACCTGGTGTGAGGAATAGCAGGTCTGCCCGCGTACACCCGGCCCTCCGGGATATCACCGGCGATCCCTGACCCTGCTGCTACCACAGCACCTGTTCCTATGGAAACATGATCTTTCACACCAACTTTACCTGCAAGGATAACATTGTCACCTATCACCACACTGCCGCTTATACCCACCTGTGAGACGATAATACAGTTTTTACCGATAGAAACATTATGGGCAATCTGGACCTGATTGTCGATTTTTGTACCTCTTCCAATTACCGTGTTCCCTGTTGCTCCCCTGTCGATCGATACATTGGAACCTATCTCAACATTTTCTTCAATAATAACTCCGCCTATCTGGGGGATTTTGTAATGCTCACCCTTTTCCAGAGCATAGCCGAATCCATCAGATCCTATTACTGTTCCGGAATGAACAATCACGTTTCTTCCTATAAATACTTTTTCCAGGATCGAAACATTGGAATGAATTACGGAATCACTGTTAATTGATACCCCACTGGCAATATATGCTCCAGGATAGATAGTTACCCGGTCTCCCAATCGTACATTATCACCAATGTACGCAAAGGGGTATATTGAAATATCATTGCCGAAATTGACATTATATCCTACTTCAGCCCTTCCGCTTATACCTGCTGCCGGATGAGGTTTTGAATACATTTTTTCCAGCACCTTTGCAAAAGCATATTGAGGATTACTTACGATTACTATATTGATTGAATCATCTCTGTTTTTCAGAATCTCTGCAAAACGTTTGTCAGTGATAATTGCAGAGGCCTTTGTTACAGATGAGTCGGGCAGACTTTTTTTATCGGACAGGAAAGTTATCTCACCCTGCAGAGCGTCTTTTATACCGGTAGCCCCGGTTATTTCGATATAACCGTCACCGATTATTTTGCCGTCAATGAGTTTAGCCAGCTCATGTAGTTTCATTATAGGGGCCTGTTTCAGAGGCTGCGTATGACCTGTTTAATTAATAGAATTCCTCGCAGCTCTACTGCGGGTTGTTCAGTTACTTCTTAGCCGGAGCAGCTTTTTTTGATGCACTATTAAATTTCTTTATTACAAGATCTGTCAGATCTTCCTTTTCAGCAAAGTAAACAAGGCCGGCAGAGAATTTTTCAAATATCGCAGTGTATCCCTTTTCCCGGGCTATGTCACTTACCGTTAATCTGATATCATTTACAATTTCACTCATGAATTCGTCCTGCTTTTTCTTGACCTCATCCTGAGAATCCTGGACCATTCTCTGGTATTGCTTTGTCAGTTTATCACGCTCGTTCTGTTTTTCTTTGATAGCCTGGGGGTTTAAGACAGAGGACTGTTTTGCTATTTCCATGTCCAGCTCCTTGATTTTACTCTCTTTATCAGCAATTGCTGACTGTTTAGCCTGGACCATGCCCTCGAGAACACCAACGGCTTTTATTCCTCTGTCAGACTCATTTAGCGCCCTGTTCATATCAACAAACCCGATCTTTACATCTGCTGCATGCGCACTCACAACAAAAAACAATGTAATAGCTATAAAAAAAACTTTCTTCATGAAGCCTCCCGTAATATTAATTAATTATCAAGATACATAATACATTATTTATGCATTTTGATGCATCTGATTTTACTATGAAAATCTAAAAAAGTCCTCCCATTGAGAACTCAATTCTGCTTGACTTCTCATCCTTTCTGGCATCGAGGTTAAAACCCCATTCCAGCCTTATGGGTCCGAATGGAGAGAACCATCTTGCTCCGAATCCCGCAGTACTTCTCAGGTCATTTGCTGAAATGTCGTTATCGGTATCAAAAGCACCTCCATAATCATAAAAAAAGACCCCTTTAAGACCTGCTTCCTTTGCGATCGGAAAAATCAGTTCAGCATTCAGGATCGCCTCCAGGTCACCGCCTATTATTTCATCATTCTCATTTCTGGGTCCTCCTTCTCCGAATCCGAGACCTCTGATTGTGTTGATCCCGCCAACATAAAACCTTTCATATAACGGAAGTTTCTCATCATTGTAACCGGTAGCATAACCCAGTCTGCCGCGAATACTGAATACCGTCTTCCAGAATAACGGGTAAAATGATACTGAATCTATAACAGACCGCACAAAGTAATTATCTCCTCCCAATCCGGCAATTGTTGTGTAAAAGGCAGTCCGTCTTCCTGTTGAAGGATCAATATAATTGTCACGGGTATCTTTCCATATGGAAGGACTTATACTGCTGGTGAGTCTTTTCCCTTCCTGTTCTTTGATTATTATGGAGGCACCCTCAGATAAATCTGTTATATTTGCTTCTTCAATACTGTATGAGATTCTTCCTCCTACGTATTCAGAAAATTCTTTTCCAAATCCGATATATCCACCGGTGGCTCTTTTGTCATAATCCGGATATTCAGTACTGTCATTATATACACCTATTGAAGCTGATATAGGTCTGTCCATAAACCAGGGGTCCCTGAAAGACAGGTTATAGTTTGTTCTGCGGCCACTGTGGTCAGCCTTCAACTTGATCTGGTATCCCTTACCAAATAAATTTGATTGTGATATTTCACCCATTATCATGAAACTGTCTATTGAACTGTAGCCGCCGCCAAAACTTAACATGCCTGTTAATTTTTCTTTTACTCTGATCTCCATATCAATGAAATGATCTTCCGGACGAGGTATTGGATTAATATCTACTGATTCAAAATAGTTCAGGTTATTAAGTCGCTGATAACTTCTTTTTAAGAGGTTTTTATTAAATGTATCACCTTCATCAAGTCTCATTTCTCTCCGGATTACCTTGTCCCGGGTTTTTGTATTGCCTGAAATATTAATTCTGCCTACACTGAAAATCTCGCCTTCAGTCACAGATAGGGTAATGGAAACTGTTTTTTCCTTTGGGTTAATGTTTATTACAGGATTTACATCTGCGCGTGCATAGCCTTTATCCATATATTTATCTATGATACTGTCGATGTCAGACCTCAGTGCAGTTCTATTAAATATCTGTCCGGCCGAGATCGTAATGAGTGCAAAGAGTTCATCTGTTGTATACACAGTGTTGCCCTGGATTTTAATATCTTCAACATTATACCGGTCTCCTTCAGACAGGGACATTTTTAAATAGAGTTTTTTTCTGTCAGGACTCAATTTGATCTCTGGTTCGGACATTGCAACATAAATATAGCCTTCACTGTGGTAAAGCCGCCTTATACGTTCCATATCTTCAGCAATCTGATCTTTCTTGTAAATACCGGAGCCTGTCATAAAAGAAAGGAACCATCGTTTTTTTGTCTTCATGGCCTTCATGACTCTTTCATCAGGAATGGCATTGTTGCCTTCAATCTCTATGCCCCTGATGACTACTTTCGGTCCTTCATCGATCCGGTATGTCAGGGCAACGGCATCTTCAGTTACGTCCCTTACGATCGGAACGACCGATATCAGCCAGTATCCCTCAGACTGGTAAAAAGAGATAATATTCTGCACATTGTCGAGTATGAGGGACATGTTAGACACAGCTCCGGCAGTGATGGTGATATTTTCCCTGAGTTTTTCAGTTTCTATTTCATCATTACCCTGAAAATCAATACTTGTAACAGTAGGTTTTTCAATGAAGATGAAAAAGAGTTTGACCCCGCCTTCATAAGACTCGATCTCTATCCTTATATCTTCGAAATATCCGATTTTATAAAGGTTTTTGATGTCTTCCTTTACAGCGTCCCTGGAAAAGACCGACCCCTCAGTACTTCTTATTTTCGAAAGTATGGTGGCAGTGCTGATCTTATCATTGCCTTTTATCTCCAGCGCTTTGATAGTCGGTATTGGTTCAGCCTGTGTTTCAATATCGCCGGCAATTAAAAAAAAGAAAGATAATAATACAGTTGTGAATAAGCACAGTATTTTTTTGCGCTTTACTGGCTTGTTTCTGAACATGTAAGGTTTTGTCAAACAAAGCTCCTGAGGAAAAAATTAAGTCGTAGTATAGCACTAACCCGCATTATTCACAAATAATTGAGCCAGGAATATAAGTCTTAAAAAAGTTTTGAATACGGCACGATGCAATGAAATATGACCATTCTGTGACGTTGATCAACAGATAAAGTGAATTCTGGTGATCTTCTGCTATAGCCGCTCCCAAAACTTTTTTTAAGGCTTACATCCGTGACCGTGTGAATAATGTGGGCTAAGTCAGTTTTAAAATACAATGAATGTATTATTACTGACCAGTGTCTGACATGCATAATTATCACCATGATAATTATGGTAAAATACTAAACTTAATTCAGGAAAACTATGTAAAATGAGCCTTGGAGGAAGCACGTGGAAGAGAAATATAAAGCGCGTAACATAGAAGAGAAATGGCAGGAATACTGGGACGGAAAGGGACTGTTTTCAGTAGATGAAAAAGTTGATCTGCCCAAATTTTACTGCCTTGAGATGTTTCCTTATCCATCAGGAAAAATCCATATGGGCCATGTGCGGAACTATGTGATAGGTGATGTGATCACCCGGTATAAGAAAATGTGCGGATTCAACGTACTTCATCCAATGGGTTGGGACGCCTTTGGCATGCCTGCGGAAAACGCGGCCATTAAACATGGTCTGCACCCGTCAAAATGGACTTATGACAATATAGATTACATGAGGCAGCAGCTAAAGAAGCTGGGCCTTGGTTATGACTGGCAGAGAGAGGTTGCAACCTGCAACCCCGGGTATTACCGATGGAACCAGTGGTTTTTTATTAAAATGCTTGAAAAGGGCCTGGCTTATAAAAAATCATCCTCTGTAAACTGGTGCCCGTCATGCGAAACCGTGCTGGCCAATGAACAGGTCGTTGATGACGGATGCTGGAGATGTGACACTGCTGTGACTCAGAAAGAGCTTGAGCAATGGTTTTTCAGGATAACTGATTACGCGGAAGAACTGCTCAAGGATGCAGACACGTTGACAGGCTGGCCTGAAAAAGTCGTTACCATGCAGCGCAACTGGATCGGTCGCAGCGAAGGAGTGGAAGTTGATTTTAAAATTTCAGGTACAGATAAAAATATGCGTATTTTTACCACGAGGCAGGACACGCTTTATGGCGCAACGTTTATGAGTATTGCCAGGACACATCCGCTGGTGACCGATCTTGTAAAGGATGAGACGATACTGAAGGCTATCGGATCACTTTCTGATGACCCTGAAGAAAAAGAAGGTGTCTTTACAGGATTTCATGCTGTTAACCCGCTTACCGGGAAAGAGATACCGATTTATGTTGCCAATTTTGTCTTAATGGAGTATGGAACGGGCGCTGTAATGGCAGTCCCTGCACATGACCAGAGGGATTTTGAATTTGCAAAGAAATATGATTTACCAATTGAGGTTGTTATCGTTCCTGATGATGCATCTGCAGAGGATGAAGGGGCAGGGCTTGTCCCTGCCCGTCTTCCTGTTCAAGGGCAGGGACAAGCCCTGCCCCTGCAGCAGGCGTTTGAAAACTATGGTGTTCTGGTGGAATCAGCTCAATTCTCGGGCCTTTCCAGCAAAGAGGCGAGAGTGGAGATCGCTGATTACCTTGAAAAAGAAGGCATGGGTAAAAAGGTTGTAAATTATAAGCTCAGGGACTGGGGGATCTCACGTCAGAGGTACTGGGGTACTCCGATACCTGTTGTCTATTGTCAGTCCTGTGGAACTGTACCGGTACCGGAGAAAGACCTGCCTGTTATACTCCCTGAAAATGCGGTCCTGACCGGCGCCGGCTCATCGCCTCTGGCAGAGCTTAAGGAATTTGTTGAAACGGTCTGTCCAAAATGCGGAAAACAGGCCAGAAGAGACACAGACACGATGGATACGTTTGTTGATTCTTCATGGTATTTTCTCAGATACTGCTCTCCCAGGTCTGAGACCGGCCCTGTTGATTCCCAGGCTGTTGATTACTGGATGGCAGTTGACCAGTACATCGGCGGAATCGAACATGCTGTTCTTCATCTCCTTTATTCCAGGTTTTTTACAAAGGTGGTCAGGGACATAGGCCTGGCCCGGATTGATGAACCTTTCAAAAGCCTTCTGACGCAGGGAATGGTCATAAAGGACGGTGCCAAGATGTCCAAGTCAAAAGGCAACGTTGTTGACCCTGATTTTCTGGTCAATAAATACGGTACAGATACTGTAAGGATATTCTGCATGTTTGCAGCCCCGCCTGAAAGGGACCTTGAGTGGTCGGACCAGGGAGTTGACGGAGCTTACAGGTTTTTAAACCGTATTTGGACATTTGTTTACAAACATCTTGATGTGCTCAGTACTGATATCTCTCATGAGTTAAATGACATATCCGGGCTGTCACCATCTGCTTCACAGTTATTACGTAAGACGCATCAAACGATAAAAAAGGTCACTACAAGCATAGAACGTGATTATCATTTCAATACATCCATAGCAGCTCTGATGGAACTGATCAATGAAATGCTGTCCTTTAACTCATCAGATAATGAAGATGTTCTCAGGTTCAGTGTCCGGCAGATGATACTTCTGATATCCCCGTTTGCTCCGCATGTTTCCGAAGAGCTGTGGAAAGAGACCGCGGGAAAGGGAGGTGTTTTTGATCAGGCCTGGCCGGAATGGAATGAAGACATTGCAAAGGAGGACGAGATAGAACTGGTAGTGCAGGTAAACAGCAAAGTCAGGGCAAAGATGAAGATCCCTGCAGGTATGGATGATGACTCTATTAAGGAAAAGGCATTTGCTGACGCAAAAGTGCAGGAGTATATACAGGACAAACCTCTCAAAAAGGTGATTGTTGTCAAGAGTAAACTGGTCAATATTGTAATATAAGTGGGAAGTAAGAAGTAAGAAGTAAGACATAAGAAGTAAGACATAAGACATAAGAACACTGGATTCCCGATAAAGACCTCGGGAATGACAAATAAAAAACATTTACATGAGCATTAGAAGTAAGTAATTGATAGTGGTAAATTGAAAATGAGACATAATAAATGCAAAGCGGCAAATCGGAAATCTGAAAGTAGAAAGTTAGTTTTTTTTTACTTCTTACTTCTTAGTTCTTACTTCTTACTTCTCAGTTCCTGCGGTTATCATATGGTCGGTTCACGGCTGCTCTCTTTTGATTCGATCCACATCACGCACGTTGATAACAAGACGTATGAACCAAAGCTGGAAGAGAAACTTCATAATGCACTTTCTGAAGAGTTTGTCACACAGGGGATAAAGGCCGGGGGAGCATCTTCTGATGTGACTCTTGAAGCAGTTATAACCAGATTTGAATTAAGCGCGATCGGCACAATAGATGCATCTGTCAGGGAACAGGAGATAATTATGTTTGTCGATGTAAGGATTATTGACAGTGGAGATGTTACAGAGTTTAAATCAATTGGGTCTCCGATCAAGATAACATTCGAAACAGCAGGCACAGTGCCCCAGGCTGTGGACCAGAGAGACAGGGCATCAATAAAGGCAAGCAGAGAGATCGCAAGGGACATAGTAAGCAGGATCATCATAAATTATGCTAAATAAAACTCTCCGCGGAGAAATTGACAAAGGGCTTCCCGGCCCTCTTTATTATCTATGGAGTGAAGAAAGCTGTTTTCTTGAGGATGCCCTTTCTGCATATGTAGATGTGGTCATATCATCTCATCCGGCAGACTTTAATTATGATACGTTTGATGCTTCAGCCCCGGTCCAGGAGATAGTCAATTCAGCATCGACCCTTCCGTTTATGGCTCCGAGGAGGCTGGTTGTAATAAAGGATTTTCAGGAATTCAAGGCCCCTGCAATAAAGACCCTGAGAAAATATCTTGACGCACCCTCAGATACTACCTGTATGCTCATTCTGTCCAGGAAGGCGGCCCGGGCCACTTTAAAGGTGAAATGGAAATCCATCGGTCTGAATATAAAGGAATGGGAAATCCCTGCGTGGCTGAGACAGGCAGCAGCGACCAGGGGACTGAAGCTCAGCAATGATGCCGTTGATTATCTGATTGAATTTATAGGAAATGAAATTGGCATGCTGTTGATGGAAGTTGAAAAGCTCGCTCTTTCAGGCAAGAAGACCATTACTGGTGAAGACATCACTGCTTCCACAGGTATGATGAGAAAGTACACGACCTTTGATCTCATAGATTCAATAATAGCCGGGCAGACGGCAAGGGCCTTCAGAATCTTAAAGACAATGTTCGGAGGAAGCTCAATGGAGGCGCCGGTCATACTTGGTACGCTAAACTGGCATTATAAACAGTTTTATTCACTCTGGCTTAATAAAGGGAAACGACCTGCAAGAATGAGAGAAAAGACCTTCAGGGGACTGAGCAGGTATTTGTCGTCCTACAATGAAGACAGTTTTTTCAATATTTTCAAACACCTTCATGAGGCAGATGTAGGGGTGAAGACCTCTGGAAGACCTGAACTTGTTATTGAGTTATTACTGATTAAGCTGCTTCAGAAGAGGAGATTGAATTGACCATTCGGGAAAGACCGGAAACCCTTCTGGATGCGGTGTTCCTGTGGATGATTCCTTTTCCTGCTGCTTTGTCAATGGCTGATATGGCTTCTTTCAGTGCTGCCGAAGCACCTTCAATGTTCTTGCTTGCGACCTCTGCTGAAACTTTCTTGTACAGGGTCTTCAGTTTTGTCTTGACAGACCTGTTCTTGAGTTCCTGTGCTTCAGCCTGTCTGGCCCTCTTTATGGCAGACATGTTTTTCTTTAGAGCCGGTTGTGCTGGCAATGTATTACCTCCGTATAATTAAGTGCTTGTGTATATTGACGCATCAGGTGCATTGCCCTGATTGGCGAAAACAAAGTATTTTTTAACATTTAAAAAGCAGGAAAGTCAAGCTGTTATGGCAGACACGGATGACAGGAGAACTGTTACAAAGGCAGCGGGTCAGATCTCAGTTGCAACTACAGGAAGCCGCATCCTCGGTTTTATAAGGGACATCCTGCTTGCCAAGATATTCGGAGCTACAGGACTGACCGATGCCTTTTTCATTGCTTACAGGATTCCCAACATGTTCAGGGAACTCTTTGCCGAGGGTTCCATGTCTGCTGCATTTGTCCCTGTATTTACCGAAACGTTAACAAAAGAGGGCAGGGAAAATGCCAGAAGACTGGCCTCAGCAGTGCTGGCCTTTCTGCTTCTGGTGCTTTCAGCGCTGTGTGCTCTGGGGGTCCTTTTTTCTCACCTGATAGTGTCTGTAATCGCTCCGGGATTCATTGACAGCCCGGATAAATTCGACCTTACGGTCAAGCTTACCCGGATAATGTTTCCTTTCCTGTTTTTTATAAGTATTGCCGCCTTTGCCAAGGGGATACTCAATTCTTTAAAACAGTTTTTTATTCCGGCTCTGGCGCCCATATTTCTTAACCTTTCCATAATCAGTTCTGCCCTGCTGTTTGCTCCCCGTTATACCCAGCCTCTGATGGCCATAGGCATAGCTGTATCAATAGGCGGGGCCCTTCAGGTAGCAATACAGATTCCGTCTCTTGTGAAGGAACGCTTTATGGTCAGGCCTGCCTTAATAATGGATCACCCGGGATTAAAGAAAATACTTTCATTGCTGCTGCCCGCAATCATTGGAATGGGTGTTGCACAGATCAATATATTTGTGAGCACCATTTTTGTGTCCTATTTATCCGGCGGTGCAGCAACATATCTCTACTATGCAATGAGGTTTGTCCACCTTCCCATCGGTGTTTTCGGTGTTGCAATGGCAACCGCTGTTTTGCCATCCCTGTCAGAACATGCAGCCAATAGAGACAATGATGCCCTGCGCGATACGTTTTCATTTTCATTGCGTCTGCTGTTTTTCATAACCCTTCCTGCGATGGCCGGGCTGATTACCCTGGCAGGACCTATTATTAATGTGCTGCTTCAGAGAGGCGAGTTCTCCTCCCTTGCTGCATCAGAGACAGCATATGCGCTTATCTTTTACTCCTCAGGCCTGTGGGCATTTGTCGGCGCACGGATTGTGGCATCGACATTTTATTCCCTTCAGGACACAAAGACACCGGTGAAGATAGCAGCGCTTTCAGTAGTGACCAATATTATATTCAGTTTTATTTTGATCGGTCCTTTAAGACATGGAGGTCTTGCCCTGGCAAATGCAATAGCCTCGGCAGTTAATTTCTTTGTACTTTTTTATGTCCTGAGAAAAAGACTTGTTAAGGTAGACGGCAGAAAAATCGGACGGTCCTTTATAAAGACAGCTGCTGCATCATGCCTGATGGGAGCAGCTGGATTTATTGCAGTCCAATCCTCTCTCTGGAACGCAGATGCGTCGCTGATAGAGCGGGCAGGGACCCTTGCTCTCATTATAGCTTTTTGTGTCGGGCTGTATATATTGACTTCCCATCTCATGAAAAGTGATGAGTTGACGTATCTGATAAGGATGAGGAAAAAGAAGACGTGAGTATATTGAATATTAAACGGGTATACCACGTTTTGTGATTAGGAATGAAACGTACTGCTTCTAAGTCTCCCCCCTTGGGAAAGGCCGGTACGACTCGATTCCGAGGGATTAAGGGGGTTATTAAAAAATTATTCATTAATAACTCCCCTGCCCCCTCTTTACCAAAGAGGGGAATTATTGTTTATGCCGTATATAATTAAGTCTTATCACGGGAATATTCCTGCAAGTAATGAAAGACAATAGACAAATAAAGTACAGGACAGTAATAATACTGTTTTCTTTAATGATCACCGGATTATTATTTATTCAATGTATGAATGATGACAATAGGAGGAAGCAAATGATTGTTAAACGACTGGTCGTAGGACCTCTGCAGGAAAATACCTATATCGTTGGTGATGAAGTAACAAAACGGGCAATGATTATTGATCCCGGCGATGAACCGGACAGGATACTTGATGAAATTAAGGTAAACGGTCTGGAGGTCAGCGCTATTATTTTTACGCATGCGCATTTTGACCATATAGGGGCTGCCGGCGATCTCAAAAAAGAGACAGGCGCTAAAATCCTCATGCACAAAAATGATAAAGAAACTTTTTCTCTGGCAAAGGACCAGGCTGCGTTCTGGGGATTTGAGCTTGATGATATTCCAATGCCTGATGAATTTATTGATGAGGGAGATAAAGTCAAAGTCGGGAACCTCAGTTTTAAAGTCATGCATACTCCGGGGCACAGCAAAGGGGGTATATGTCTTCTGGGAGAGGGCATTGTCCTGACAGGTGACACGATCTTTCAGGGTTCAGTAGGAAGAACAGACTTTCCCGGCGGGAGCATCGAGGAACTGAAGAGTTCTTTCAAAAGGCTGATAGAACTTCCCGAAGATTTACAGATCCTGTCGGGCCATGGTCCGGAGACTACTGTTGGAAGAGAAAGAAAAGAGAATTTTTTTGTAGGAGAGTTATAATATTTCAATTCATTCTATTGCGCATCCGGCTTGTATCAATGGGGATTAAAAAGCAGTCACTTTTCTATAATCTGCAACCATTAAATCATTCCCGCGAAGGCGGGAATCCAGAACCTTTCTTTATACTGAATGCTGACGGCTGATAGCTGACAGCTTCATCAATCTGACTAACGAATCATTTGAATAATTAATGAATTTTCTTGATTTTTCAAAAAATTGCCGGATATAATACGCACATCTTTTTAAAATAGATCAACATCTAAATAATGAGAACAGGACAACATGGGGAATGTACTATCGTACGTATGAATCATTTCAAAATAATCGAGCTATAAAGCAAGCTTTCAATATTGAATATAATGACTGCAAGATAATATATTATGTACAGATAAATGAAACTAAAAAGACACATAGAGAAAGATAAACTTATTATTACTGAATTTGGAGGTCGTCACACTTACGATGACGCGATTGATGCACTGGATGAATTAATAGATATAAATAAAGGGAATAAGGAAATATATGAAATTGTCATTAATTCTGATGACATTGAACTGGACTTCACCCAGAGACAAGTTTCACTGCTGTCAGATAAGATAAAATCTGTTTTTCAGAATTTTGAAAGGGGCGCGTCAGCTGTTGTTGCTAACAAGGATTTCATTTTTGGAATGTGCAGGATGCTCCAGGCCATGATTGATAATGACCGTATTGCTGTATCAGCGTTCCGCACAGAAGAACTTGCTCGTCTATGGATCCAGGAAATCAGAAGTTTACATCAAGTCAACAGGATGAACGGGATCAGTACTTGAAAGTGTAAGAAGAACTACAAAAGGACATTTTCAAGCCAGGACCCCAAGAACTCATTCATCTTTTTTGCATTGGCTGACAGCTTCCTCAAATTGACAGCAGTAATATCCAATTTTAATAGAAGTTATTTTTTTCTGTATTAATTACTGCGGGGTTTATGAAACAAATTATCAGCATTACGTTAATAATTATAGTGATTACTGTTGTTGCCGGTTGCACCAAGGGGCCCCCTGCTTATGAAAAGGCATATCTTGGTATGCCGCTGCAGGAATTGCTTGTTTCCTATTCTGAAGCCAAAAAAATACAGGCAGTTCCTGCTGAAGATGGTAACGACGTGGTCGAGTATTCTTTGCCTCCTGACGGTCATGTCAAAAGGGCAAGCTATTTTTTCCAGGATGATCTGCTGATCGGAATGGTAATTCTCTATAGTAAAGAAGCAGATTTTGATTATCTGGCAAACCAGCTTGCCCTGAAAAATGGGAAGCCTACTCAGATGAAGACAGTTGATAATACAAGGGGGGCGCACTGGAGGAGGCCTGGCTCATACATAATGCTGCTCAACGGTATCAGGGGGACACAGGTCAAATTGCCTGTAGGTGAGACCGATGAAATAAAGCCGGAAGAAATTATACTGATAATCGGGAAAAGACCGGAAAGAAGAAGCAATAAGTAAGAACTAAGAAGTAAGAATATATTATTTACTACTTCTCACTTATTATTAAAATCAACAGAGACATGATCCTTCTGCCTGCTTGCTTTTTTGTCTGTGATTGATAACCGGTTGATAGTTTTAGATGAAGACATAACAACACGGTCTTTTAACAGAATGATGTCCCGCTGAATAAGCTTGTTTACAGGTTCCGGGCAGACACCTGAAATACCTCAAGACCATTTGCCCCTGAACTGATAAATGATGCACGGAGCTTTTAAGGCTTTACGTCCTCAATTTTTCCTGACGCCTTGGGTATTTAATATTCATAATGGACTTCATGTCAGAATCCGATTATATGTTTTGTCAAAATTCAACTTCTAACATATTGCAAATTAAGGTAAAAACCCAATGTTAGCAATACTATTAATAATATTTATAAAATTTTGTATATATATATTTTTTTTATGCAATGTATAATTATAGATAAAGCATGGCAATACTTAACAATTGATTATCAATCCGGTTACTTGTAAATTAGCTGTCATTTTGTATGTAAAGCTGTCAGCTCTGAAATGTATTAAGGTTCCCAAAGTCATTTTAAGTGAAAACCTGTTTTTACTTAATTTTAAACTGTAGTGATTATGTCTGGATATATTAATTTAATAAAAAAATAACAGAAAATGAAAAGGAGTTCATATGATACGAATAATATTATCTGCAGCATTGCTCTTGATATTTTCAGGCCATGCCTTTGCTGCTGAACTTAACATCGGATTGATTCCTGAACAGAACGTGTTTAAACAGTTCAAGAGATATGAACCGCTTGGTAAATATTTAGAAAAAAAGACCGGACATATAATAAAGTTTACATCCCTGTCAAGATATGGAAATATCATAGACAGTTTTCACAAAAAGAAGATGGACGGGGCATTCTGGGGCAGTTTTACAGGAGCCATGGCGATCGAAAAGCTTGGGATTCAGCCTATCGCAAGACCCGTTAATTTTGACGGCACTTCTACCTATCATGGTTACATACTGGTGCATAAAAACAGCGGAATCAGGGACATCAAAGATATGAAGGGCAAGACCGTAGCATTTGTGGAGCAGGCGACAACAGCAGGATATGTTTTCCCGATGGCATATTTTCAGGAACATGGAATAAAAAATATCGATACATATTTCAAAGAATATTACTTTACCGGGAGCCATGACGCAGCTATCCATGCTGTATTGAACAAAAAGGTGGATATTGCGTGCGCAAAAAACACAGTATATGAAATTCTTTCCAGGGAAGATCCCCGTGTAAAGGACGAACTGGTGATCATTTCCAGGTCCCCGGATGTTCCTTCTAACGGGCTTGGATTGAGAAAAGAGCTGGCTTTTGGTGTAAAGGCTGAGATCAAACAGACCCTGCTTGATATGCATGAATATCCGGAAGGTAAGGAAGTACTGAGAAATTTTGGTGTTAAACGTTTTATTGAGACTAACAAGGATGATTATACTCCGGTATTTGATTTAGCTGGACGGGCCGGTATAGATTTGAAGAAATATGAATATGTTAACAAATAATTAGTTCACAGACATATGAAACAGAAGATTGTCCTCTCATTATTTGCCCTCTTTGTTTTTTTAGCTGTTGGAACAGTAACAGCTGTGCTGTATATGTCAAATAACACGTCTGTTCTGCAGAACATAGTAATGCTTCATGAGGTTGAGCAGCTAAGGCGTTCTCTGATAATTAAAATACAGAACGTCCAGGCAGACCTTTATACAGTTGATACGGAGTTTGCTACTGATTTCGATTTTATAATAAATGAAGCAGCTGATCTTGACAATACTGCGGAGAGATGTTCTTCCTGTCATCACTCCCCTGAACTGACAAAGAGGATTAATATGGTCCAGTCACTCATTACTGATTATGAAGTTGCCCTCAGTTATTACCTTACTGCATCAGCAAATACCGGCAGAATATTCAAGCTTAAATCTGATGCTGCAACAATAGGGAAAGAACTGATAAATCTCGCAGGCGCCATGTCACATAGCGCCAGTAAAAACCTTGCCGAACTGTCCAGTGAAACCATGAGCAGGATGAACCACGTTATGACGATACTGTTAATAACAATCGCCGTAACTTTTTTTCTCGGTATCATAGTTGCCGTACATTTGACAAGGTCTGTGACAAATCCTATAAATGATCTGGTAAATGCTACCGGGAGAATTGCTTCAGGGGACTATGGATCAAAGATATCCTACAGGGACAAAACAGAATTTGGTGAACTTGCTGAGCATTTTAATACCATGAGCGGAGCAATTAAGGAAGGGTATGAAAAGATCCATAAAGAAATGGCTGACAGGAAACTCGCTGAAGATGCATTAAGACTGAGTGAAGAAAGACTGCAGACGGTTTTTAATCAGATGCAGGATGTTTTTTACAGAACTGACCAGGAAGACAGGATTATATGGGTATCTCGCTCAGCTACAGAAATTCTGGAATATGAATCCGTAGATGAACTGACCGGCAAGTTATTCTCAGAACTCTGTCCAGATCCTGAAGAAAGACAGAAATTTCTTAAGGAGATCTTTAACAGGGGAAAAGTGACAAATTATGAAATGGAGATGCTTAAAAGCAACAGGAACATAATTATTGTCAGTGTTAATTCTCATTTCTATCTCGATGCACATGGAGAAGTTGCAGGGATTGAAGGTTCGATAAGAGACATAACCGAACGGAAAAAATTAGAGGAGAAACACAGAACGATTGAAAAACTGGAGTCTGTTGGCATACTGGCAGGCGGTATAGCGCATGATTTTAATAATATTCTGACTTCCATTACCGGAAATATTTCATTGGCCAGGTCATCTCTTAATTCAGATAATAGTGTATCAGATATTCTTACTGAGGCAGAAGAGGCATGCAGGAGGGCTAATGACCTGACCAATCAGCTGCTTACTTTTGCAAAAGGAGGTTCTCCGGTCAAGAAAGTTGCCTATTTAAGAAATCAGATAAAGGATGCCGCAAAGTTTGCCTTAAGGGGATCTAATGTTAAATGTGATTTTCAGATGCCGCCGGACCTGTGGGCTGCAGAAATTGATGAAAGTCAGATAAACCAGGTCATTTACAATCTGGTTATTAATGCGAATCACGCCATGCCTGAAGGAGGAACAATAAAAATAGGCGCAGAAAATATTAATATTAACGAGAACAGTAAATTACCTCTGGAAGGAGGGGACTATATTAAAATATCTGTTCAGGACCATGGAATTGGAATCCCGGGAGAGCAGGTCCAAAAAGTATTTGATCCCTACTTTACAACAAAAAAGAAGGGAAGCGGACTCGGACTTTCCAGTACATATGCGATTATAAAAAACCATAACGGGCATATTGATGTTGAATCGCAACAGAGAGAGGGATCCACGTTCAGAATTTATCTGCCTGCATCCAGGAAGAATTTGCCTGATAGACAAATTAAGAAAGACCAGATCATGACAGGCTCCGGAAAGATTCTGGTAATGGATGATGAAAAGACTGTCAGGATGACAGTGCAGAAAATGCTTTCACATATGGGATATGAGGTCGAGACTGCAAGAGACGGTACAGAAGCACTTGAAACGTATCAAAAATACAGAGAGAATGGATCTCCATTTGATGCGGTCATAATGGATTTGACTATTCGGGGTGGAATGGGAGGCAGTGAAGCCATAAAAAAACTGGTTGAGATAGATCCCGAAGTAAAGGCGATCGTATCCAGCGGATATTCAACTGATACAGTCATGTCCAACTATGACGAGTATGGATTCTGCGGGGTCATATCAAAGCCATATGATATGCAAAATTTGAGTATACTGTTGAACAGGATATTAAACGGGAAATCGAAATGAATTATCTTAAAAGCGGTATTGTTATATTTATGGCTGTGATGATCGGGTGCGCATCCATAGGGGAACAAAAGCGGGTGGATCTACTGAAGATGTTAACTGATCGATATGAAAATGCTCTGCGGTGGGGACAATATGAAACTGCTTTTGCCATGATCGGTACTGATCAAAAAGAAACGGGCATGGCCGGACCGGATGATCTTAAACATTTTAAAGTTACTTCTTACAGGCTGATAAACAAAAGTATTTCAGCGAGCAGGGATGAAGCCAGACAGAGGGTAGAGATCAGGTACTATGAAACGAACAACATGATCGAAAAGACATTGATTGATAATCAGATATGGACGTATGATAAGGATGTGGGGAGCTGGTTATTATCGAGCGGACTGCCTGATTTCAAATAATTACCTTTAATTGCATGAGTTAATATTTGCATATTCATTGTATATAAAGGGTTGTAGTGACTTTTTTTAGTAGGGTTCAAGGGATCAAGGAGTCAAGGGTTCAAGGGAAAGAAAGAATATTAAAGAAAAAAATATTTAAGATATTGGATTAAAAAATTCTTTATCTTTTGTCTGTTCACTTGACCCCTAGGCCCCTTATTTAAGTAAATCTAGATATCAGTTATTACTTACAGCCTCGAGATATATCCTGACGAGCTCAAGGATGTTTTTATACATAAGGTAGTTTGAAGAGAGTTCACTGAACAGGTCTGTATCTGTAAATTCCGCAGCTATTTTGTAAGACCTCTGCCCCTGCAGTATATAATGTTCTGACAGGCTTGCCCCTGGAATTACCACCCCTCCCAGTACAAACTCTCTTCCCTTTTTTCTGTTCAGGGCGCAGGGAAACATGCTGAGCATAAAGAGGGTAAAGTCACCTATATGTTTATGGACCTGGAACTCCCTGTCAAAACTGTCAGCGTTTAAAAGCACACTGCTTTCTGAAAGCATTTCTGCGATGTCCTCCAGCCTGTCTCCTTCTGCATCTTTTATCCTGTAAAGGTTGTCAGAATTAATAAATCCACAGAGAATCTGCTCTTCAATGTATCTGACTGTTCCGGAGCTGTCAGTGGGATTCATTTCCAGTCCAAATTCAAGTGCCCTTTTAAAAAGGTCTCTTAGGGGGTGGTCTCTTTTTATACATTCATTATTCAGCATATTCATCACCTCATTCATATGTGATTAGCTACACTTTTTTTTCGATATAATCATGAAGAAACTTTAGCCCGCTCTCGCAATAAAAAATATACCCGGAAATAAAGCATTGTAATAAGTTCTGAATTTGTTGAGATTAATTAAACAGGAAGGCCATCTTTCCTGAAATGGCAGGATTAATAGTGTTGCAGCTTTACAGTCAAATTCCTGGAAATAAGATTCTATTGCCTGACTGCTAAATATGATACTGGTTACTGTTGAACTGGAAACAGTTCTTAAATTGAATTACGCCTCATTACATCTTCTTTATGCCCTGATGCGAGCATTGCCATCAGGATCATACCAAATAATGAACCTATGAAAAGACCTGCTGCAAACAGTAACATTGTTCTCCTCCTTTTTTGGAAAAGCTGTTTGTATTATCCCTTTATTTCATAGATTGCAAAATATATGCCTGTAATTAATTAGATATTTTTATAGAAATATTCCAATTGCAGAATAAAGAAAAAACCGTAAACCTCTTTGAATTATAAATGTTTTCAGGCAAGGATCAAGAATAATTATGGATCAAAATGACAAGATCATGCCATTTTGACATGTACTGATTATGTGGTATTATTGCCACTTTTCAGTAGTCTGATAAGTTCGTCAAGAACCTGACTCGCATTTTCACTGAAGCACACATCTGCAAGGTTGTCTGTTGGGGTTTCGGTCCGGTTGATGTAAATCAATCTTGCATTGCTGTTATGCGCTTCTCTCGGTATTGAGGCCGCAGGTTCAACCTGCAGAGATGAACCTATCATTAAAAAGAGGTCACAGGAAGCAGCACATTGAAATGCCTTTATCATTTCTGCTTCCGGCATTGATTGACCAAAAGATATGGTTGCCGGCTTAACATGTCCATTACATTTATCACAGGAAGGATCAATTATTCCCTGCTCCAGCCACGTTTGCACTTCCGCGATCGGCCACATCTTTCCACAGTCAAGACAGACAGCCTTTCTGTTTGTACCGTGCAGTTCAATAACATGGGAACTGCCGCTGTCCTGATGCAGTCCGTCTATGTTCTGGGTTATCAGGCATTTCAGCTTTCCCATATGTTCAAGCTCTGCAAGCGCCAGGTGCGCCCTGTTTGGTTTCGCATCCTTAATTTCCGTGTACAGCTCTTTTTTCATCTTCCAGTATTCAACACGCGCTTCATGACTGGAGATAAACTCCTGATACGTGACGATCCTGTATCTGTCCCAGACCCCGCCCTTGCTCCTGAAATCAGAGATACCTGATTCGGTTGAAATGCCTGCTCCGGTAAAGGCGGCAAGGTTTTCGGATGATTTTAAAAGAGTTACTGCCTTTGTCAGTCTTTCTTCAAATGAAAGCATTTTTATAATAGGTAATTGGTTATAGGTTATAGGTCATAGGGAAAAAACAGGATAATTAGATTAAAGGTTAATCCATAACCCATCACCTATTACCCATGACCTATAAATCTTTATTTATCAATCTTTCTTTTAAAAGCGATCAGGATGACAATTCCGATTATAAAGAGAACTCCTCCTGCCAATGCCCACATCGCGCCCGGTTCCCTGTTGACCTGGAGCAGGGCTATTTTTTGAGGATGAGGTTTAAGGTTTCTAATATTCACATTAAAACCCTTGAACACCGATGGCGTGTTCGGCATAATTCTGTCAGTCTGTAACGTCTCATTTCCTGATATGTAGTTAACATCAACTTTCCAGGCAGTAACATACCCATAATAGTCGATCTCAATATCGATTTTCTCAACATTCAGAATGGTGTCATCTGAGATCCTTAACCGGGAACCCTCCATTACATTGGCATTTCTCTGGGATGCTCCGAAAGCGCTCAGGAGATGGGCAAGGAGCATAAAGAGAAAACCCATATGTATTATCTGGGGCGCAATCAGGAGAAGCCATTGTGTGACCTTTCTCTTTTTGATTATGGAATCAACGCTGCAGAAGAGAGTATTCACTGCAATAACAGCAAGAACTCCGATGATTCCCCATAGCCACCAGATGTCTTTAACAGGCTGTTTCTGAATCCAGTCAATGAGCGGAATGGAATGGAGCTGCTGAAATGCCTTATTGCCGGGCATGATAAAGGCGCCGACTAAAAACAGAATCAGCAGTATCCCCAAGAACCAGAGGGTGGTTTTTAACGACAGGAAGAAGTTTAATATGTATCTCAAAATATTCATTTCATAATTACGGTCGACGAATGACGGACGACGAGCGTCGGGAGTTAAAAACTATGCGAACTTTTCATTAACAGACTGACTCCAAGATAAGTAAAGAGCACAATAGCAAACCCAAGGATACTCATATAAGCCATGGGTCTTCCTGCCCACCATTGCGCATGCAGCTGGAAACTGTAAAACGCCCACAATATACTTGTCCATAGCTCCTTCGGGGTCCAAACCCAGTAAGTCCCCCAGGCAAGGTATGCCCATATGCCTCCGAATATCATCGACAATGTAAAAAGACAGTAGCCTATCAGAATAGCCCTGTATTGCAATCCTTCCAGCACCGTATCTTTTTCCTTGAGATACATACTGCCGAGGACCGCTGCAATCCCAAACAGCGCATAGGACATAAAGGCAAGAACTACATGGAATTCAAACCAGAAAGTTTTCAGCACCGGAGGCAGAGGTGAATTATGAGCCTTTGATAACATTGAAAATGCTGTAAAGGCGGCTGTTACCACAGCAATTATGTTAAAAAAAGAGTTGCGGTTCCTTAAAGCATATCCAAATGGAATCGAAAAGGCAGCGATGGATGCTGCAAGAAAGGCTATTGTATCATGAGGACCAACCAGAGGGAGTCTACCCAGCTCTGCGCCTCTTGATACAATATATGCAGCCTGCAGAATGAGACCAAGATAGAGCAGGGGTCTCTTCCACAGTGCAAAAAGATATGAACCAAAAGATAGTGCGAGCAATGTCATAGGAGAATATTGTAACTTATCTGGTTTGTTCAGGAAAGTTAATACTAATTAAATCAATTCTGTACATGAAAGAAGAAAAACGCAGGACACGCCCTGCGTTTTCAGTCTATCTTTATTTTTAAATAAAATTTCAGATTAACTGGTGTTAATCATAGTCCCTTTTTCTCAAGCCATACAAAAAGGCCTAATCCTCCTGCGACAAAAATAGCGATCACAACCCAGTCATTGGCTCCGAAAACCTGGGGAAGCGTTATGGAACCCTCCCGTCCCCAGGTAAGTATTGTGTTTCTTACAGAGGGGAATGCCTCGGCAAACAGGGCCGCACCTGCCAGCATCCCGAGCAGACCCCAAAACGCATCGGTGCGCCCTTCTCCCAGGGCTCCGAGGGATGTGCCGGGACAATATCCGATAAGGCTCCATCCCAACCCGAAGGTAAGCCCGCCGATAATATTGGCGCCTATATTGGTAGGCAGTATAAGAGGTTTTGCTATCCCCATGTTATGGAGCACTGCAACTCCCACCATACCTGTCAGAATTGCAGAAAAGAAAAATTTCACTATTGTCATATCCATTAAGCGAAGAGCGCCCATCTGTTTGTCATAGCGGACTACCCTGCCTTTCTGGAGCCAAATGCGATACCTGTCAAAAGACCGTTTATTAATATACTCATCTGTTAGCACCTCCACGATAAATAAGATTACTGAAGAGTATTCCTCCGGCAAAAAAACATACAACTACAATGAGACCGCTTAGGGCCAGCTGTACCATGGCCCCCAGTCCATAACCGCTCGGGCATCCTCCGGCAAGACGTGCTCCAAACATGACAATTAATCCGCCGATGAATGCAAAGGCCCCCCGTTTGACAGGACTACTTCCAAATCTGGACGCCCACATGTCCGGCACAGACTTAATCTTAAAACTTCCATCAGTAATGGAAGAAATAAATGCACCTATCAATATTCCGACAACCATCATTACCTGCCAGTCCACTTTTGGTGCAAACCAGTTAAAGTAAGTCATGCCTGCAACTTTTTCAGGTGAAAAAAACCGTTCTATAAAACCGCTGACCCTGACAAAGCATGTTGATGCGCCGAAGTAATTGCCGGCAATCCAGGCGGACACAATGATGACCCCACCTGTGAGGGCACCGGCAAGGTAGGGGCTCCATCCCCCGTTTCCTTTATTACTCATTTAAATAACCTCCAATTTTATGTTATTAAATATTTTATCACCAATTTAAAACAGCTTAAATTGAGTATATGTATAAAATGATTTATTATTTTTGTCATGTTTATACACAGACGCCGAATATCAGTCTGAACAGTAATTATAAAGCAAGTACTATGCCAGAATAAATGTTGTTTTTCTATTTCGTTCGTGTCGTGTGTTAAAATTAAGAATCAATTCAAGTATATTTTAAATCATGCATCAAGGAGTAACCAGTGAAAAAATCAAAAAATAAAAAAGGTCTTTCCGGTATTTCAGGAAGTTTTAAGGGAAGCAGTTTTCATCCTGCAATACTTGAAAGCATAGCAGAAGGGATTGTAGTGATTGGACTGGACCGTAACATAATTTTTGTAAATAAAATGGCAAGAGACCTGATAGGTATTCAGAATGAGGCCCCTGAAGGTAGACCATGCAGTGATGTTATACGGACAGATCTATGTAAAAATTGTCCCATTGAATCACCTGAGAGCAATGAAAGCTGCTCTTCCTATTTAATGAACATCCAACTTTACAGGAACGATAATGAGTCCATTCCTCTCTGTCTGAATGTGGCCCCATTATATGATGAAAATGGCGAAGTTGCGGGTTTTATAGAGAACTTCAGGCCCATGAGTGAAGCTGTAAAGGCCATTGAATCCCTTAAGCAGACCAATGTGGTACTGTCACATGAAAAAGACAAGGTTGATTCGATTATAGAAAGTCTTGCAGATGGTGTGTTTACTGTTGATAAGCATCTCAGGATAAAAAGCTTTAACAAAGGCATGGAAATTCTTACAGGCCTCAGGGAATCGGACGTAACAGGATTAAAATGCGGAGAGGTGCTGAACGCTGATAACTGCAGTGGTAATTGTCCTTTTGCACATACGTTAAAGATGGGCTACGGTATTGCAAACGTGAAGGAGCGTATTTCCAGAAGTGATGGAGAGACCATGCCGATATTTATGAGTACTGCATTTCTTAAAGATGAATCCGGAGAAGATGACTTGATTGCAACAGTAAAGGATTTATCTGAGATTGAAAGGCTCAGAAAAGATGTGAATGAAAGATATCAGCTCTCCAATATTATTGGAAAAAGCAGCCAGATGCAGCAGATCTTTGAACTTATTGAGGTGCTGGGTGATGCAGACTGTGCAATACTTATAGAAGGTGAAAGCGGTACAGGCAAGGAACTGGCTTCACGTGCCATCCATCATGAAAGTTACAGACGAAGCAAGCCCTTTGTGAAGGTCAACTGCAGCGCAATAGTGGAAGGCCTTTTTGAGAGTGAACTCTTTGGACATGTCAAGGGGGCGTTCAGCGGCGCAATAAAAGACAAGGCTGGCAAATTTGAGATTGCTGATAAAGGGACTGTCTTTCTTGATGAAATTGCAGATATGCCCATCTCCCTTCAGCCAAAGCTCTTGCGAGTTCTTCAGGATATGGAGTTTGAGAGGGTAGGGGACAACAGGACCAGAAAAGTTGATGTCAGAATTATTGCTGCTACCAATAAGCGCCTTATTGAAGAAGTGGAGGCTGGCAGGTTCAGGAAGGACCTGTATTACAGGTTATGTGTTGTGCCCCTGACCTTGCCTGCTTTGAGAGACAGAAAAGAGGACATTCCTCTTCTGGTCAACCATTTTCTGGAAAAGTGCTATATGAAAAACCCAAACAGGACAAGAATCACTGAAATCACTCCATCCGCACTTTCAGCCATACTGGACTATGACTGGCCCGGAAACATCAGAGAACTTGAGAATGCAATTGAGCACGCATACATCCGGGCAAGAAAAGATATGATAGACATAGAATCTCTTCCGTTATCATTAACGGGCAATGTCGCTAATAAAAACTCATCAATTAAGTTTGACGAATCACCTGTAACAATAGATGTTATGCAACGGCATTATATTGACGAGTTAATGAAGAAATATAATGGCAATAAATCCATGGTTGCAAAAGACCTTGGAATCAGCCGGACCACTCTTTGGAGAAGGCTGAGGGAGGCAGCTTCAGAGCATTAATTGTTTCATGTTGAAACAACCACGTTTCAAAATCTGTTTCAATTGTGCTTCAAATTGAAACATTCCTGATCTTGATAATCATTTGTTCTCTCCTATAAGGGCCCATCCCATATGATAGTTTCAATAAATCAGTATGTTACAAAGTAATCTCTCGATGGCATCGCAATTGCATCAGAATAGACAATTCAAACGAAACTCCATAAATTGAAAATATTTTGCATGACAGCAGTTTATGAAATAAGCCTGAAATAATAACCTGAACAGGAGGTATATATGTCAGAAGAGAAGAAAAAAAGGATGGCCATAATAGCTTCAAAGGGTACCCTTGATATGGCATATCCGCCCCTTGTACTTGCATCAACAGCAGCCGCGATGGAAGTTGAGACAACTATTTTTTTTACATTTTACGGTATGGATATAATCAATAAGAAGAAATATAACCATCTGCAGGTTGCGCCGATCGGAAATCCGGCTATGCCGTCGCCGGTTCCCATGCCGAATATCATAGGCATGCTGCCGGGTATGACAGCCATGGGTACTATGATGATGAAGAACATGATAAAGGGGATAAACTGGCCCACAATACCCGAGTTTGTTGATACCTGCCTGGAATCGGGCGTAAAGTTGCTTGCCTGCACCCCAACCATGGAGATGACCGGCCTTAAGAAGGAAGACCTGGTGGACGGAGTTGTTATAGCTGGTGCTGCTGATTACCTTGATTTTGCACTTGATGCAAATATAAGTCTGTTCATATAAAAAGGAGATTATAATGGATGCTGATTATGTAATTGACTGCAAGGGGCTGAACTGTCCCATGCCGGTCATAAAGACAAAGAAGGCTATAGATGAGATGGAACCCGGCCAGGTCCTGAAGGTGGAGGCCTCTGATAAGGGTGCTCTTAATGATATGCCTGCCTTTGCAAAGAGGACAGGCAATGAGATCGTTGAGTCCTCAGAAGAGAACGGCGTATTTATCTTCTATATAAAGAAGGCATAACATGATTCTACGGAGGAAGATCATATGAAAAGATTCACCCTGTTGTTATTAGTTGTTCTTTTAGCACATTCACCTGTGCTGGCAGCCGAAAAATTCGGTGTCTATATAAAAGTCATTGAAAAGGCCCAGGGCAGTTTAGATGAGGTAAGTAGTTCGGTCGAAGCCGGACTTAAGAAGGGTGGATGGGAAATTCTCGGGTCTCATAATTCGGGTGTGCCTGAGAAGTGTGGCTTTCGTTCCAGGGCCATCTATTTCAGCTCTGAAGCATATGCAGCATCAATTTTAAAAAATGATGTTAAGGCCGCCTTTGCACTTCCATTAAGGGCAGGCATTTATGAGGACGAAAAGGGAATCAATGTAGCGGTTGTTAATCCATCTTCAATAAACAGGACCATTATCGATGAAACAGGAATGGATGAGTTCTCGCTGGTTACTGCAAATGCCATTGTTGAAACTATTGCTGGTTCGGTAAAAGGCGATGTTGTCAGGAAACAAGCAGGTCAAATGAGAAAGAGAGGCAAGATAGGAGGGATGGGAGGAGGTGACTTTCTAAACAAGATTGATGAGATTGTCTCGTTTCCCAACACCTCTGATTCAGCGCTAAGACGGGCAGCAGATAAAGTCAAAGAAGCCATTCTTCAGAATGATAAGGAGTGGAAGCTGATGTATAGTTATGACCTTACAGACAGGGGAGCAGTAATTTACGGCGTGACTAAAACTGCCACTGAAGGAAAGGCTTTTAGTATTGCAGGAGAAAAAAGAGTATCAGATTCGAACATATGTCCAGGAATAGACCATGTGGCTGCCTTTCCGATTGAAGTGGTTGTTTATAAAGACGGGGGACAGATTAAGGCAGTTCTTTTGGACGAGATGTACAGGATGAAAATGTATTTTGAGGATGCGGGCAGGTGGGCATTTATGAAGAATATTAAGATGCCGGGACGTATAGAAAAGGAAATAGTTGACGTTGTTTCTTCCGGGCTTGACAGCCAGGATTAATCACTATAAATTTATGTACATTATCTATATGTACAATATTAAGGAGGAGAGATATATGAAGATATTGAGAAGTCTTTTTATCTGTCTTGCAGTGTTGACATTGCTGCTTGGCTCTATTGCGTCATCTCATGCTACAAACGGATATTTTGCTCATGGTTTTAGCACAAAGAACAAGGCACTGGCCGG
Source organism: Thermodesulfovibrionia bacterium (assembly GCA_945788685.1). Lineage (GTDB taxonomy): Bacteria > Nitrospirota > Thermodesulfovibrionia > UBA6902 > UBA6902 > CALZJD01. The sequence continues at coordinate 46,039 of CALZMZ010000002.1, forward strand.
TGCTGGTACAGCATTACCGCTGGACTCAATTGCGGCATCAACCAATCCGGCAGGAATGGTAAGGGTAGGCAGCCGTCTTGATGTGGGAATTTCATTATTCAACCCTAATAGAGAATATACTGTTACTGGTAGCGTTAATGCGTTTCCAGCATTTAGTTTAGATCCAGGTACAGTTGAAAGTGATTCAAAGTGGTTCGTTATACCTTCATTAGGTTATAACCGGATGATGAATGACGATTACTCCATTGGAATTTCAATTTATGGAAATGGAGGGATGAACACTGATTACGATAAAGCAACATATCTGGCACTTATGCCAGGCTCTTCCCCGACAGGTGTTGACCTAATGCAGTTATTTATTGTTCCTACGTATTCCAGAAAATTAAATGATAAACACTCAATAGGTCTTAGCCCCATTTTAGCCTATCAACGATTTGAAGCGAAAGGATTAGACACATTTGGCAATTTAGGTGTTTCCAGCGATGCTGCTAAATTAACAGACAATGATCATGACAATTCTTATGGTGCAGGAGTTAGAGTTGGTTATATGGGAGAGGTTATACCTGGATTATATATTGGTGCTTCTTATCAGAGTAGAACATGGATGAGTGAGTACGATGACTATGCAGGTCTCTTTGCTGAACAGGGTGATTTTGATATTCCATCAAACTGGAGTGTGGGAGTTGCCTATGAAGCAACTTCTGAAATTACATTAGTACTTGATGTTCAGCAAATACGATATAGTGAAGTCAAGTCAATTAATAACAAGCTAACGACAACCAATCTGTTGCCCTCTTCTCTTGGCACTGATGACGGTGCTGGTTTTGGATGGGAAGATATGACAGTAGTAAAAATAGGTGCTCAATGGCAGGCTGCTCCGGATTGGATTGTAAGAGCAGGATACTCTTATGGGGAGCAGCCAATTCCAGACTCAGAGATGTTATTTAATATTATAGCTCCTGGAGTTATAGAGCACCATATCACTGCTGGATGTACGAAGAAGATTGGAGATCATCAGGAGATTGATCTGGCAATTATGCACGCATTGTCAAATGATGTTAGCGGTGCTAATGTTTTTGATCCGTCTCAAACGATTGAATTGAAAATGAACCAGTGGGAGTATACAGCAGGGTACTCCTGGAAATTCTAAATATTTTAAGGTGTAAATATAAAAACCCTCCTTTATTTCAAAGGAGGGTTTTTTTGCATTAAAATATGACAGGAGTTTACTTGGGAAGAATAAAATAAAAGTTGTTTCCATATTGTGTAGCTTCATAGCCTACAGTACCGCCATGAATCTCGATAGCATTCTTGATAAACGAAAGGCCATGTCCTGTCCCTGGCTGGCTTATAACATTACTTCCTCTGAATTCCTCATTAAATAACCTGTCTCTTTCTTCAGGGGGTATATGGGGACCTGTGCTGAAAACATTGAACTTTACTCCGTCCCTGCCATGACCGAAATGATTATTGATTATTTCATGTCCATATGAGATATACTTTCTGGTTTCTCCTGAAGCTAATGTTATTTCCTGAGTGTACTTGACAGCATTTGAAAAAAGATTGGCATACACCTGTGCGACCAGACCCACATCTACTACAGAAATAATTTCCGATTCAGGTATTCCACTGCTTTTATTGTCAACAGATATCCCCATCCGTTTCATCTGTTCCATATAGCGGTCGAGTTGAGGCTGGATAACGTCTTTTTTCATATTGCAGGGCTTGGTCCTGGGAGTGAGTCTCCCCTGATCAAAATGGCTTTTTCTGAATAATGTCTCGATGAAAAGACTCATATTAACATAATGCTTTTCTATGTTCTCAAGTTCTCTTGTGAGGCCCTGATTTATGTCAACCATTTCCTCTGAAAAATCTTTCATGCATGTCTCATCACATTTTCCTGCAGAGAACTTGTTACTGAAGATGTCGCCCAGCTCGATATTCTTCTCGATTTTCCTCCTCAAGCCTCTGAGAAACAGTTTATATACCATATTGGGTACAATTATGTTGTGCTCTATGTCAGCTACAAGTGACTTGATGAATCTAAGATGTTCAATGTTCTTCTGGATAAGGAATTTGTTATGAAGTTTAAAACCTATGCGGTTTGCAAATTTTTCAAAGAACAATTTCTTATGTTTGTCTATTTCCTGTAAAGGATAAATGACCAGCAGTCCAAGGACGTCGTCTTTCACCTCAAAGGGAAGTTCTTCTATAAGCGGCTCTTTTCCTCGAATTGTCAAAACCAGCCTGTCATTGCCTGCCATATAGGGATGATCGCCCGGCATAATGTCATCAGGAGGAGGGGATTTCAGGGTTCTGGTCTCTCCTTCAGTCATTGCAGCAAGGGACATGGTATTATATTTGGGATCCACTACATATAGACTTGCATCCAAATTAAAAAAGCCTTTTGGAATGGCAACGCACAGATTGTAAAAATCCTCAAGGCCGCCAAACTCCTGGGACAGGTCAAAAAAGGTTTTCAGGGCATTGTTTTCCTGAGCAGTGAAATTATACTGCTGATAATCCCTTTTCTTTGTCTCGATGCGTTCAAATATATGGCTCATATTACTCGCAATACGTTAATACAATAAAATGTATCCCCTGTTATATAAAGAGAAACCATGATTTTAATCGTTATTTTGAGGTGAAACCGCTATACCCATTCTATCATAATTGTTTTTTTAAATAACACTCCGTCTGATATATATAAGTTAATTCTTCATGTCTGATTCATTACCTCAGTAATACGTACAGGGCACCAAGTCCTCCGTCACATTGCCGTGCTGATACAAAGGCCACGATATTCTTTCTGTGCCGCTTTGAGAGCAGCCTGACTACAGCGTCTTTCAGCACAGGTCCTTTTGCTGACCTGAGCCCTCTGCCATGGATTATTTTAATGCACTTATGTCTGTTCTTCAGTGATTCCCTGATAAAATGGTCAACTTCGGCTTGAGCATCCTCAAGAATTACACCGTGCAGATCAAGGCAGTCCTGTATGGCGTAATGGCCTTTATGAAGTCTGTTGGCCACCGTATCTCCATAGTCTCTATTGATCCATTCTATGTATTCCGGGGTGTCAGGCAGATGCACGGGACGCGTGCCGATTACAATCTCTTCAAGAGCTGTAACCGCATCCCTGTCCAGCGTTTTTGATATGCAACTTACTGATGCTCCTTTTTTCCGGTTCAGCGGGATTTCTCTGAATTCCTTAATTTCACTGACTTCTCTCATCGCATTAATGAACAACATTTCATCGCATACCGGAGAGGTATTTGCAGTATCAGTGGGAGCAGCTTTTTTCTTTTTCTTCTTAATAAGCCTTTTCAGGTCTTTAAATGAATGGGAAACCAGTGTATCAGATGACTGTTTTCTCGTGCTCATGGTCTCATCTCTTCACCCATTATATCAAAAATCAACTTTCGTAATTTGGTATGATGTTCTGAACCGGATTTTGCTCATGAAGTTACTATTTATTAATAATAAAAAAAGGCGGCTCCAGAACCGGAGCCGCCTTTCTAAACTTACATGTTGCTATCAGCAGTACCGTCTGCAGGACCGCTCTTCACAGTCGGTCTTTCCATCACAGTCATTATCTATGCCGTCGGTACACATCGTGCGTCTCCGTTCCCGGGAGGTTGTTGGTACACAGGTCTGCTCACAATCCGGATCATCGGCGTCTGTAAGACCATCGCAGTCATTGTCCAGATTGTCATCACAGATTTCTGCTGAAGACTGCATATTCTGAATACACTGAAGTGAACCGCCCTGACAGTCTGTAGTACCAGCAGCACAGACTCCATTGAGTCCTGTGCTGCAGGACATCCCGCCTCCTGGATTGCCTTCATCAATCTGTCCATCGCAGTCATCATCTGCACCGTTACAGACTTCAGTCAAAGGAACACACACCTGACAGGCCGCATCGCCGTCACAATCAGTATCATTACAGTCGACCATACCATCACAGTCGTTATCAACACCATCAGTGCATGTTTCAGTTGATGGAGTACAGGTTCCACCATCTCCCATCCATGTCGTAGAAGCCATGGTGTATGGATATGACATGCCGGTGTTCAGCCATGCCTCAAGCATGACCATGCCGTCATTAGCGAGGAAGGAAACGGATCCATTATTCGCAAGATAGAGGAACTGGATATATTCCCAGCTCGTAGTCTGATAGAGAAGGTCAATAGATGCCGATGTCGCTCCAGCAGGAGGATTCAGGGAAACCTCATCCCAGTATTCATAAGTACCACCCATGCCCGGGTTTCCGTACTGGTCATCCGGAACTGGCAGGCAGCTTCTCGATAGACATTCATCATAACTCATACCATAGGTGGGGATGCGGTTGTCATGGGTCATTATGTTGTTGAGAACAAAATGAAAGGTCTTCTTGTATGGGCCAAAATCTCCGTTTGCCAGTTCTGCGATTGTTCCTGCAGGATTCCCGGTGTAACGGTCGTAGCCCAGCGCGATTGGTCCATAGTAGTTTGCATTGACTGCCATGAGCTTCGCTGCCCAGTCCTGAGTGATTCCCGGCTCAGCCTCATATATTTTAGTGTTTGGGTCATGGAGATCAATAATGGATTCCGCTTCAACATCTGGTCCACCTGCCGGATTTGGCACTGTTACACCGATTGGCCCGTATGCCCCGTCTTCCCTGAGCAGGTTGTTGTTGACATCATACCATTTGATATTGAGCCACATGCGCCGGCCTTCGGGATAGCCACTGATGAGTTTGTGTCCTGTCAGGTTGACCACCTTGAGAACATTGCCGTTCACCGATAAAGCAGCGGCGTTTTCAAGCTGTACCTTTGCCCGTGCTGCTCCTTCATCCCAGGAATCTCTCTGAAATCTCTCGAGCTCATCGGTCAGCCTCAGTTTCCCACGGGTATACAGATACTTCATTGCCTCGGGCATCCAGTAATTGCCTCCCTGCATATCATGGAATGGAAAATCAGTGAGACGTGCACCGATGTCATCGTCGCCGTATCCGATCACGGGTGGAAGGTGACATGTCTGGCAGCTGAAGTAGCGGGGCGTTCCGTCTGCATAATCTCCACCACGTCCAGCCAATTGAGAAGCATTATAGGCCCTCATAATAGCCCCGTCCCGGAGTTCCGCAGGAAGGGAGGTGTAATTTGAAACCAGGGTTTGGGAAAGCTGCCCTGCCTTATATTCACTGAATGTCCTTTCTACAATACCGTACTTGTAAGGGGCATTGTTAAAAGCTGCCTTTTCATCAACGGGTGTTCCGAGTGCTCCGCTGAACGTCCCGGGCTGAAGAGGTACCATTGTCCCATTGTTGGGTGCCAGATCGCCGACAGCGGGATTTGATACGTCATGGCAGGTACCGCAGAAATCCACGTCGCGATGGAATTGTGATTGCATGACCGGGTGATCAGCATCAAGAACTCCCGGATCGTAGGGGCCCGGTCTCTCTTCATCACCCCAGAGGACTGCCATACCGCTTCCGTAATAACCGATTATATTATTTGGATCGCTGCCGGGGTCTCCATAATCATTTGCAAGAAAAGGAAAGAACTGTACGCCGATATGTTCTGAATCATCGGGGTTTGTCATCTTGTGACAGAGTTCACAGAGAACACCATCTGCATCATCCATAGTGATTGCAGAACCGTCCGTAGGAGTAGACCGTCCATCATACCATGCCCTCGGGGCGTGACAGCGGAGACATAAATCACCGGATCCGTCGAAATCCTGCTCGGCAATGGCCATCGTGGCCCAGAATATAGGGTCCCTGCCGGCCTGTGCCATCATGCTGCCTGACCAGCGCTGTGTGAGACTCTCCGGTCTGTCCTCAGCTTCATGGCAGTTCAGGCACGCTTTATTGAGTGTATTGTCCTGCCATGGACCCGGTACATCTTCGACCGCAGGAATGAGGGTTTTCACTTCCATCGGCTGCGTACCGGGCTGCTGAATTTCATTGGGTACAATATCTGCAGCATATATAAAACCAGCAATAAAGAGCAGAAGAATACATATTAGAAATGATAAATAATATTTTGCTTTCATTACTCTTGTCCTTTCAGTAATAACAATGTTAAATATATTAAATTCATGCAATTAAACATCATCCCCTTCATAACTCGTATGAAAAAGAGAAATTACATTTATAAATAAAACAATCGCCGGATTTCCAGGATTTATATGACAGGAAATCCGGCTATCTTCGTATAGACAGTGAAAACATGTTATTGACCCTCATCCAAGACGGACTCATTAAATCAGGTGCAGTATTAAAAAATTATTAATATGTATTTAATATCAAGAAATATTGATCATGTCAATCAGTATTTATAACCGAATAAATCAATTAAATAAACGCAAAAAGTTACAATAAACTCAGCCACATGTCTCTTGTGACCGCAGGATTTGTTGTATCGAAATTTTTATACCTCCTGGCTAAATAAGCATATTTTTTAAGATTAAGGATGAAAGCCTGATCTATGCGAAGCCCGGTCTTACTATTCATAGTCGAAAACTATGACCTATTCCCGAAACCAGGGGATTTCACCCATGGTTTGATTGAATATGTAATATTGTGAAATATGTTATGAAAATGGTGATAATTCAGAAAGGCAATGTGGATTTTTCAGCAGGCTTTAATTCATACCAAGGGCCTCTCTAGTCATTTGCTCAGCTTTACTGAAAACAGCGGCTTTTTCTTCTTCTGTTCTCGCTTCAATATAAAATCTGACTTTAGGTTCTGTTCCGGACGGTCTGATCATGAGCCATGAACCATCGTCAAATACGAGTTTAGTGCCATCAACAGTGATCACTTTTTTGATTGTCCGTTCTTTACCATTAATGCGTACCTTTGCTCCTTCCGGATACCTGTCCCGGATCACAGATAATTTTTCTGTTAACATTCCTCCGGCAAGCGATCTGTCTACATCGATTCCCGAGCGATCAGGGAAATAATGACCAAATTCATCCATGATGTCATTAAGGTAATCGCTGATATTCTTGCCTGTGACCGCCATCATCTCAATTGATAAAAGCAAACCAAAGAGAGCATCCTTTTCCAACGTATGATTAAAACCTGATATACCATCAGACTCTTCAAAACAGACAATGGCCCGTTCAATGGTATCTTTTGTCATATAAGGTCTGAAATTCTTGAAGCCTACCTGGGTCTCTTTTACAGGAATTCCCAGTTTTTCTGATATGGCATTTACGAGATTGCTTGTTCCAACAGACTTGACTGCAATGCCTGAAAAGCCTTTGTGGACATGGAGAAAATGAAGTGCCATGGCCCCGAAATAATTCATCGGTATCTGGATGTTCGCATCAGCATATCGTATCCTGTCGCCGTCAGGGTCCATAATTATTCCCAATCTGAAAGCGGCATTACTTTTATGGAGAGTGTCTTCAACGCCTTTCATATTAGTCTCTGAAGGCTCCGGTGCCACTCCTCCAAACAGAACATCATCCTCTGTCCTGAGATATTTGATTTTACTGCTCTCGCCAATGATCCTTTGAATCCTGTTTCGCGTGGCGCCATGAACATTGTCTATGCAGATAAAACAGTCCCGGGTGTCAATAAAATTTCTGATCTTATCAACATCAACTGTTTTCCGGTCATTTATAAATTTTATATACTGGTCTGCAGGATCTATCCGGTCAATAGTTGATGGTTCTGTTTTCTCTATTACAGGAGACCGGGCCATCATCCTGTTTGCGATCGCTTCTATTCTGGTTGTGATCTCAGGTCCGGCAGGACCGCCGTCTGAAGGATTGAATTTAAATCCGCCGTAGTTGGCAGGATTATGAGACGGCGTGAGGTTTATTGAACAGGCCGCATGAAGCATCTCAATGGCCGTGGAAAATTCAGGGGTCACTGCTTCACCTGCATACCAGGTCCTGATACCATTTTTCTGGAGCAGGCCGAGGACTTCCATCGCAAATTCAGGCCCGAGAAAACGATTGTCATGTCCAACAATTACGCCCCTGCTTTTTATTTCATCAAATCCGGACACACCCATTGCTTTCATGACAGAAGGATCACTTTCTTTGAACATTTCAATTATTGCTGATGTTACAATTCTGACAGTATTAAATGTATAATCAGTTCCGATCTCACCTCTCCACCCTGACGTGCCGAACACAACCTTGATGGGGTTATTATTTTCATAAGCAAATTTCTCTATGACTGATAGCAGGTTTCTGTTTGCATTAACATCAGCAAGTATTATCTTCCAGCATTCCGCAGCATTCTCAAACTCCTTGGTCATCGTTCCTCCTGGATGTTGTGATTGATTTTGTTTTTTATATATTATCATATGAAATTATTGATTTCTCTAAATCATGCGTTAGGTTGATATTAAGTCTTTATCTATGGAATTCCTTGATGATTCTATCTGTTTCATTCAAACTCCCTCCCCCTTGACAGGTGAGGGGAAGGGTGGGGGTGTTTTATGAATGTTTTCATAACCCTCCCCTTAATCCCCTCTCGGTACGAGTCGATTCCGACCCGTCAAGGGAGGGGAGATGCTACGCAATTGTGCTTCAGAGCAATGCATTGATATTAATTGTCTTAATCAATACAATGGGTTACAATTATCGTCATTATGAATATTTCTGTTATAGGCGCGGGTACATGCGATAAGGACACGTATGCAATCGCTGAACATATCGGCAAGCTCATAGCACATAAAGGCGCTGTCCTTGTCACAGGCGGTCTGGGCGGTGTTATGGAAGCAGCTTCAAAAGGTGCCAAAGAGACAGGTGGAACGGTTATAGGATTACTCCCGGGATTCAGTAAAAAAGATGCAAATGCCTATGTAACCATTCCGGTAATCACAGGACTCAGTCATGCAAGGAACGTTATAGTTGTAAGATCAGCAGATGCTGTTATTGCTGTAGCTGGGGAATATGGGACACTTTCAGAAATAGCCATTGCATTAAAGCTTGGCAAGCCTGTCATCGGCCTTAATACATGGGAAAATATCGAAGGTGTAGTGAAAGCAGATAATGCCGATGATGCGGTGGCCAGGGCATTTGAATTGGCGGGGAAATCAATGTAGGGGCATGGCGCGCCATGCCCCTCCTGTATCTAATTACCTGATTGTTTCTGCAGATACTTATAGAAATCACCTTTTGTGGAGAGTATCAGCCAGTCTTTTTCAGACATGGTCGTCTTGTAGGTCTCCATGGTTTTTATAAAATTATAAAACTCCCGTGACTCGGGGCTCTGGTTATAGGCCTTCGCATAAATCGTGGTTGCCTCGGCATCAGCCTTACCTACTATCTCCTGTGCTGTTTTATAGGCACCGGACTGGATCTTTTTCAGCTCCCTCTCCTTGTCACCGAGAATTTTGGAAGCCCCTCCCTGTCCTTCAGAACGGAATTTGTCTGCTATCCTCTTACGTTCAGTAATCATTCGCTCGTAAATCTTTTTCTGAACTTCCTCAACATAATTGATTCTTTTCAGCCTCAGATCAAGCAGCTCTATGCCCAGTTCAAGGGTGCGGGGAGCTGCATTGGTTATTATGGACCTTGTCAGTACTTCTCTTCCAAATTTTATTTGTTGCAATGTAGCTGCAATCTCTCCCGCGACCAGCTCATCAGGTAAATTAGGAGTCCTGTTTGTAGAACGTACAATCTCAACAAGCAGGTGTTTGGCAATCGCGTTTCTTGTTTCACCGTCCAGAATATCATCAAGTCTGGACTGGGCGCCCCTT
>CALZMZ010000003.1 GCA_945788685.1 Thermodesulfovibrionia bacterium
GCTTCGCATGTACAGTACGATAAATGAGTAAACTGATTTGTTTAATAAATTCTGAAGGAGCATGAGAAATGACACCACAATCATCAATAAAGGTTACCCTGGATAAAGAGGAGCGATCACTGGTAAGTAAGGAAAAGACCAGCGAATGGGTCCCCAGTAAACAGTGGAATCCCTTTAACAGCTACAAACTTCTTGCTCATGTTGAGAGGTGGAAGAAGATCAAAAGGGGTAAACCCATTCCACCACCGGTCCTGATAACAGTTGATCCAACCAATGTCTGTAACCTGAACTGTGAGTGGTGCAATGCAGAATTTGTTCGTAAGGAGAGAAAGGGAAAGCTGTCTGAAAAGATTCTGCTTGAACTTGCTGATTTCCTGCCAAAATGGGGAGAAGGCAGTAATAAATGGGAACCCGGAGTCCAGGCTGCATGCATTGCAGGAGGAGGGGAACCTCTCTTGAATCCTGCTACATCCAACTTCATAGATGCAACAATAGAAAATGGAGTAGAAGTTGGGATAGTCACTAATGGCACGTTTATAAATAAGTATATTGATTCTCTTTCCCACTGTACCTGGGTGGGAGTGTCTGTTGATGCAGGAGCTTCAAGCACTTTTAATAAACTGAAAGGTCTTTCCCCCGGCGGAGATAAATTTGAAAGAATTATAGGGAATGTTTCAACACTTGTTGATTACTCAAAGAGACATAACAACAGACTTGGATACAAGCATCCTGCATATGGAGTCAGCTACAAATATTTGCTTTACAAAGATAACATTTCCGAAGTCTATGAAGCAGCAAAACTTGCGAAAGAGATTGGATGTAAGAATATTCATTTCAGACCCGCAGGTACGACCTGGGACAAAATAGGTACCGAAGGGGAAGTTGTGTTTACACAGGATGAGGTTTCCGAATTTAGTGAGCAGATTGAAAAGGCCCTGCAGCTGGGGGATGACGCTTTTGGTGTATATGGAGTGACACATAAATTTAACTCTCAGTTCAACAGGGCAAACCATTTTCATAAATGCTATGCAGTTTTTATGACAGCTGTTATCGAGCCCCCTGCTGTTGCTGATGGCTCACCTGATTCCATGGTATTGGGCGTATGCTGCGACAGAAGGGGTGATGAGAAACTTGAGCTGGCAAGAAATATTGAGAATGTCCATGACATACAGAGATTATGGGGGAGTGAAGCCCACTGGGATATACATGACAAAGTGATTGTAGAAATGGAATGTCCAAGGTGCACGTATCAGCCTCACAACCAGATTTACGAGCAGGTAATTCTGAATGACAGCATGACACATAAATTTATTTGAAAATACAGGGAGAGGATGGAACATGATCAGCACATTAACAGAAAAAAAATCAGGGGCTTCCTGGAAAATGAAGTCTGAGGATGCAGAAAAAATAATATCCAACATAAGAGCTGCAATTAAGAAATACTATGAGGAGAGCAGTCTGACTTATGCTGTATGTGGTATTTCAGGTGGGCTTGACAGTGCGGTTATTGCAGGATTGCTGAGTAACATAGAAGGGGTAAAACCAATTGGTGTGATCATGCCCTGTGAATCGGATATGGAAGCTGAAGAGATTGCAGGGATTGTGCTTAAGCAATATAAAATACCCGCGATACGACTGGACCTGACAGCAGACTACCACCATCTTATGGGACATTACTATACCTCTGATGGCGTGCATGGCCAGCTGACATCGGTTCTTAATGGTTATGGTGATAAAGAGCTGATCAGGTCTTTTCCTCATTGCAAGCCGAGAGCTGCGGGCAATATAAAAGCAAGGCTGCGCATGATCACTCTGTATCACATAGCGCAGTTGACAGGCGGCATTGTTATATCCACGGATAATCTTTCCGAGCTTTGTATGGGCTTCTGGACTCTTAATGGTGATGTTGGGGACCTGTCCCCCATACAGTATGTTTTAAAGGGATTGGAAGAATATACAATTGCAAAAGCACTTGGCGTTCCAAAGGAAGCTCTTGAAGCTGTTCCGACAGATGGTCTTGATGTAATTCCGGGTGGCAGCGATGAGGACCAGCTTGGTTTACCCTATAAGGACCTTGACAGGGTCATAATCTCATTGCTTAAGAATAAGCTTGATAAAGAAACAATAGATAAGGACAGCCTGTCTTTGCTGTCAAAATCCCTGTCTGAAGAACTGGGTTATGAACAAAAGCAGGTTGCTCATATTGCAAACCAGATGATGAGAACACATTTCAAACGTAACTGGCCCAAAGTCTTTAGTCGTTCTGACATAGGGCTTCCTGATATTGAGGAGATGGAAATATAATATGAAATTTGGAGGTTTTTAATGACAGGGATTTCTGTTATAGGCCTTGGGAAGCTTGGGGCCTGTTCAGCGGCCTGTTTTGCTGCAAAGGGCTATGAAGTAATTGGAGTTGATACGAAAACCGATTATGTGAATGCAGTTAACAATGGCAAAGCGCCTGTGTGTGAACCAAGACTTCAGGAGATTATTGATAAAGCAGGAAACAGATTAAAGGCAACTCATAGCTATAGAGATGCTATGGAAAAATCTGATGTGACGTTTCTTATTGTCCCGACACCAAGCAAGGAAAACGGTCACTTTTCAAACAAATACATGTTTAGTGCACTTGAGCCTCTTGCAGAGGCTTTAAAAAACAGCAGTAAGGCATATCACTTATTTGTCATTACTTCAACTGTCTCTCCCGGGAGCACCGATGAATTACTGATTCCGCTGATAGAAAGATTATCAGGAAGAAAACTGAATGAAGGGTTCGGCGTATGCTATAACCCTGAATTTATTGCACTGGGAAGCGTAATAACTCATTTTCTCAATCCTGATATGGTTCTCATAGGTGAAAGCAATGAGTACGCTGGCAGGATTCTGGAAGACATATATCACAAAGTGTGTGAGAACTCACCCTATATGGCGAGGATGTCTATTGTCAGTGCAGAGATTACAAAGATAAGTCTTAACTCATATATCACCATGAAAATAAGCTATGCAAATACCCTTGCAAATATATGCGAGAACATACCGGGTGCTGACATTGATGATATATCAGGAGCACTTGGAGCAGACAGGAGGATTTCGCCGTATTACATCAGAGGAGGTCTCGGCTTTGGTGGGCCCTGTTTCCCTCGTGACAACAGGGCCTTTACCGCCTTTGCAGCAAAGAATGGAGTTGACGCCAAGCTGGCAAAAACTACTGATGAGGTAAATAAATTCCAGGTGGACCATCTAATTGATCTGGTTATGGAGAATGTAAATGGTGCCGAAGATGTTTCTGTATCGATATTGGGCGCGGCTTACAAACCTGATACCCCTGTTATTGAGGAGTCTCCTGCTATTGCCATCATCAACGAACTGCTTGAGAAAAATATAATGGTTAATGTATATGACCCGCTTGCTGCTGAAAATGTAAGAGCCATATATGGAGATAAGGTTTACTGCTCGACTTCTGTCAGGGAATGTATTGAGAACTCATCAATATGCATTGTTGCAACCCATGCAGATGAATTTAAAGCAATCGATGAGAGTTACTTTATTAACAGTCATACAACAGTAATTGACTGCTGGAGGGTTTTAGATCCATTAAGACTTGGAAATAAAGTGAAACATATTGCAATTGGAAAATCGTTTGATAGAGAATGTTTTTCTTTTACTAATGGTTAAAGGATGATTAAAGAAATAACTTTAGGAGAAGAACTGTTCGCGAAAGGAGACATGGAAGGTGCTCGTAATGCATTTGATACTGTGCTGAAGACAAATCCCGGTTGTGCAGATGCGCATAACAACCTTGGTGTTTTGTACTGGCAGATTGGTGAAATTCAGACGGCCATGGACCATTTCACAGAGGCACTGGAAATCAATCCTGACAACAGGGATGTTGTTGTGAACTGTGCTGCTGTTCTCACTTCGCAGGGAGATATCGAGAATGCTGCTGCTCTGTACAAAATGTATCTGAAGTCACATCCTGGGGATATGGAAATACACAGATTGCTCTCGGATGTGAAATCAAGAAACAATCAACAGGATGTTGATAACTTAAATGCGAGATCAAATGATTTAATTTCTGTTAGCAATAATCAAAGAGAAGGTATCAGTAAAAGTACGGAGCTACCCCGACTTTTTGCAGTAATCAGCTGGGGACATGCTGCTACATTCTGGTTAAGCAAAATGCTTAACGCACATCAAGAGGTGTTCTGTGTTCATGACATAAAACATCAATGGTCCCAGGTAACGAACAGTGAGAAACTAAACGATGATATTTTGTATATGAAAGTTCTGGAGAAGGCAGGTTTGGGTTGTCGTCTTTCAGGAGATTGTCACGGAGTAAACAGAGAAAGAATTGACGATATTAAGGAAGTTTACGGAGAGAGGTTCAGATCAGTTGTGATTGTTCGTCATCCGATTCCCCGCATTTTGTCGTACCTGAGCCATGCTGAAAAGAAAGGAATAGACAATTACAATCTCGATTTTGAGCATATTGAAAATTCACTGGATGACAGATTAAAGGGACGGTTAAATACTAAAAAACAGCTTTTTTTTGTACATGTTATGGATTGTGTAAATATAATTAAATATGAAGCGGACCTGGGCCCTTTATTTACTATGGAGCGGCTTACAAAAGACACGGGAGAGCTAAATAATCTGTTAAGGTATTTATCAAATGGTGAGCTTGAATTTAAGCCTGCCATGCTTGAAGGAGCCTTCAGTAAACAGATAAATCCTCATCAAAAGTGCAGCGATCATCATATTTCAGTAAAAGAGATATATGAATCACTTCCTGAATGGCAAAAAAAGGCCTTTAGCTATCTTTTAAATCCAACGTCAAATCAATTATATCAGGATCTTGGTTATGATTTGTCATTCATACAGACTAATAAGTAGATAATGTAAAGGTTATTTATATGACACTGTTAACACCAGACCAGTTAATAGAAGAAATTCTAAAAGAAGTGCCTGAATTGAGGCAATCTCTGTCTGATAAAGAACATATTAAAACGACAACGTTGTTGAGAGAGTATGTTTACAATCACATTGTTTGGAGTAACGACGGCCTGCAGTTACATAACTATTGTGACGGGAATGTTTCGAATCTCTCGGTCTCTCAAATAAATTTTTTATTTAACACACGGGAAATTGGCGTTTTATGCGGAGGAGTAGCGACATATTTATCAAAAATATATGAACTGTTTGGATATCATTCATCGATTTATAATTATGGCATTCCTGACATTTCAACTCACGTAACTACTGTTGTAACAGTACCTGTCAATGGAGTTATGGAAATTGTAGTTCATGATGCAACGTTTAACCTGAGCTATGTAATACAGAAGACCGGAGATCGCAGTTTTATTAATATAATGAACCTTTTAATTGAGGGCAGAAATAAAGATATTGAAATCAAGAAGGGCGACGTTAAAGAAAAAATTATATATTTCAGTGACAACCTTGAGGGTATTGAAAATATAGAGCTCCATAAAAAAGAAAATATGCTCTTTGAAGAACCGATTGCAGGTACTACCATGTTGACTAACAGACCTATCTTTTATGCCAGGGGTGATATCGATTTCCATTCAAGTTATGTGAGAAGGTATGAGTCAAATATTTTAAAGGCTGTTTCTGAAAGATTACAAAAAGATATCAATAATTGTAATGTGCTCGATTTGATGCTGTTCCCGTTAAACTTGCCATATTTTAAACACGAAGGACTGCAGGTATTGATAAATAATCTGGAGAATGATCTTCTGAATTGCAAGTTCATGAAAAATCAGAATGACCTCAAGATTGCGGTGGTTTAGATGAATAATCCTATTGAGCGGAAGGGTTGATATGATCAAGAGTTCACATATTAGTATGCGCGGACTTGCAACCATGCCCTGGATTCAATTATTTGCATCGCCTGCATGCAATTTAAAATGTGATTATTGCAGTCAGCAGAGCGTTAGACGCCACAAAGTTACACATGATTTTCTTCAGGACCCGGAACTTCTGGAATTTATTTGTCGTATACCTCCAACACATATATATCTGAGCGGGGGAGAACCTCTGATCCATCCTGGAACAAAGGAATTTATCTCTCTCGCAGGCAGACGGGGTCACAAGATTTCAATCGATACAAACCTGATGATTTCAGGAAAGAAAATTGAGGAATTAATAAGCAGTTGGGATCCGGACTGGATTGGCATTGTCAATGTAAGCCATCATCTGATTTGCGGTATAACCCTGGAAGACATTGAATCCCGTATCAGGCCGCTCAAAGAAGCAGACATTAAGCATTTTGTCAAATATATAGGAGTCCCGGAGCACTTTCCTTTAATTGAAAGATATATGAACGTGCTGAAAGACAGAGGGACGGGTGCTGCGGTAACGGTTATGCAGGGAAATTGGAAGGGCCGGACAATTCCGGAGGAATACTCACTTGATGAAACTATAACGTTGCTGGACCTCGTCACACTTAATACACATGGTCTCCAGCTCTTTGACGGTATACATTCCAGGGGGATGTCATGCAGGGGTGGTCAGGATTTCATAGCATACAACATGCATGACGACAGAAAGATCATATCCTGTTGTCATGGCAGTTCATATCCGCTGAACATGAATGATATCTACTTTGAAACGGGAACCAGAAACTGCCTTGAATGCAGGATAGATCAGTGCATGGCTGATATGGTTTTTATATGTGGAATTAATGGCATAACTGATGAGATAGAAAGGTTTGACAAACTGTGTAACGGAAATTTCAAGTTTCAGGGAGTCGAGTCAGTAATACATTTTGCAGAAGAGATAATAGACAAGGGATATAGGCTTGTCAATAACAGTAAGTTTCTAGCTGTTCGTAAGCATGTATCAAATAGCTGCCATTCTGTTACGGCATCAGGTTTTAAGATTTCTTATGATGAAGAAATATCGCATATTCATTCTCCGAAAGAAATAAACCATACGGCTGAAGACAGAGTCAGGGACGGAAAGACAGAGGAGGCAAAATCATTACTTCATAATCTCATAAGAAAGTATCCAGAAAACAGTACTGCCTTAAATAACCTGGGGGTTGTCTATTTGCAGGAAGGAGATATGGATAATGCAATTAAATATTTCGAAGAGGCATTAGAATTTGACCCTGATAATGGTTATGCTCTTGTGAACTTTGCTGCTGCGATGGCATCTTGTGGAAATTTTGATACTGCCGCCGCTCTCTGCAAAAAATACCAACAGACAAATACGACTAACGACGAAGCTGCAGGTCTTCTGTCAATAATTGAAGAAATTCAAATTTTACATGCAAAGGGCAAAAACATTGCTTGAAAGAAAAGCAGAAATTGTGGGGCATTATAAAGCGCCAGGCAAAACCATCCTGGAGCGATGGCAGTTACTTAATGAAGGTCGGAGGCAAAGTTTTCTTAAGATTGCAGGTACTTTTGTGAAAACTCTGCATTTCGTTAACAGCAGGCCTGATATTGATATTTAGAGAGGAGAGATTTTATGAAAGAAGTTAAAAAAGTTGAGGTTGAAGATATCAGGGGCTTCAAAAACTATCAAGACTGGCAGCGTTTTTATATGGATATGAACAACGGAGCTTTGATACCGGACACTGAAATATGGTCTGACACAGAAATGGTAATGAGCATTAATTCTCTCGGATGTAAAGGAGAAGAAATGGAAAATGGTATTCCGATCGTTGCATTTTTTGGAGACAGTGCCACTTTCGGTGCAAGTTTTTCAATAGACAGCTGGCCGCGAAATCTTAATATCAGAGGATGTCAGTCCCTCAATGCTGCGGTTGAGGGGTATGAAATGGAAAGAGTACTTAATAGATATAATGAAATTTCAGAAAAAGTTAATTTGGCCGGTGTAGTAGTTTATTCCGGTTGGCACAATATTATCTACGGTGAATCGACCGAGGACTACTGGAGATCGATGCTCGATCAATTCGAAGGCGATCATATACTGGCTTTCTGTACGCTTGCTACATGCCTGACTGAAGAATGCAAACATAGGGGTATAGATTCTCTATTATGTTCTGACAGTCCAAGAAAGAATTATGCCAATTATTTCGAATACAACCTGGAAAGCTTGAACAAGAGGTATTTCAACTTCTGGTGCAACATGGAGCCATCGCTTGAAAATCTTCAAAAGGTTGTAGATGGCGTTCAAAGATATAATAATTTTCTCAAGGAATATTGTTCTGAAAAAGGCCATGTCCTTATCGACCTTTATTCACAGTTGATTCCTGCTACCTATGAAGATATTCCAAATGATTTTTATGATGTATGCCATCTGCGTCCGGCAGCTTATCAAAAGATTGGTAAGTATGTGGGAAGCCTGCTGGATATGCCACTGAAAGACTTTCTGAAAAACAGACAGGATAAATATTTTATAGATGTTATTAATCCAGTATCCTGTCCCGAAAGATTTGCGTTAACAGAAACACATAATAGTAGAAGGGACAGACAGGGAAATGATAGCGAAGATTTGAGAAGGAATATTTATCCATTGTGGTAGGGTGGGAAAAATGATACGTATCACTGACAGCGTTAAAGCATTTTACGAGGAGCTGCCTTTTAATTATGAGCAGAAGACTTCCGAACAAACGGAGGCCATAAAAAAACTAAATCAGCTGGAAGCCTATCCTCCACTTGCCATATATCTGTCAAAAAACCCGGGCATAAAATTGCTCGATGCAGGATGCGGAGCAGGATGGTTCAGTAACTCGGCAGCATTCTGGTACGGTCTTGATGTCTGGGGTATTGATGTATGTAAAAAAGCTGTTGACAGGGCCAAAGATGTTGCCGGGGAACTTGAACTGGCATCCAGGGTGCGCTATATCAATTCTGATCTGTTCAAGCTTCCTGAAGTTATACAAGAAAAATTTGATGTTGTTAATTCGCTGGGTGTTCTGCATCACACAAAAGACTGTTATAAGGCATTCATGTTGGTCACTTCAATGATAAAAAGTGGCGGATACTTGAATATTGGACTGTATCACAGGTATGGGAGACAGCCACTATTGGAGATGTTTCAACCTATTAGAGACAGTCTGTCGGAGGAGTTGAGTCCCTCTGAAAGAACAATTATTGAAGAGAAGGGATTCAATATGTGGAAGTCTCTCCATGGTAAATCTTTCAGTGAAATATTTCTCCGTTCATGGTACAGAGATCAGTGTTTACATCCTCATGAAACCCAGTGGACATTAAAAGAAGTGCTTGAATGGTGTGATGTTTGCGGTATTAAACCTTTACAGACAAGTCTGGACCGCTTTCAGGAAAATCCGGATTTTAATGAAATTACACGAAATGAAAAAGATCAGGAAAAACGCGGATACACCAGGCTTCATGATGAAAAGAAATATTTCCCCGGGTTTTTCGTGTTATGGGGGCGAAAGCTATAGAGTAATTAACCGATATGATTCCCGCTAACAGTAAACATAAATATTTGATAGTAGTAAACCCAGGAGGAACGAATGATTGAGGCCAATCAGGATGTTAAAGTATTTACGCCTGCTCAGGCATACTGGAACCAGAGAGAGGTGTTAAGGTCAATGAGAGACCGCATCCATGCCTTATCTGATGCAGTTGATAACAAAAGTGATCTCTGGCCGTATCAGCTTTCACAGTTAATGGCTGCCGCACTTGAGTTCAAACCCGAAGTGATTATTGAACTGGGCCGTGGAAAGGGCAACTCAACATGCGGATTTACTGAGGTTGCCAATCATATAAGAAGGCAGGGACATAGATGTGATGTTGTGAGCCTCTGCATATCAGAGGACTGGGAACAAACGACCCAGTGGAAGGTGATGGAAATTGTTGAAAGAGACTGGTTTGAGCCCCTGAGGGCCCTGAGGGGCAATATTCTGACGTTTGATTATGATTCAATTTTAAAAGGAGCAAAAAGATGTCTTGTGTTCTGGGATGCCCATGGATTTGATGTAGCTGAATGTGTGCTCGGTAGAATTCTGCCAAAGATACAAGAGATGGAAAATCTTATCATTATGCATGACATCTCTGACGGACGATACATTCCTCCTGAAACATCATCTTATAACGGCCAAAGACTTTGGAGAGGAAATGACTGGTCAGGGCCGCGAATACGACTCGGATTTATGGATTCCTCGGTTGAACAGGCTGTTGCAATTGTAGACTTTACATCCCGAAACAGGATCCCATTTGATTCTGCAGACCACAGCATTAATGTAGAAATCGGCAGCGATCCTGTGAAAATGAAAGATATGGAGAATGTCCTCGGTGATCTCTTTAACCTGGGGGCACACTGGTGCTGGTTTACGCTCAATGATGCAAAGGGTCCTTTGACATTTCCTGATTTTCAGGCAGATGTCATGAATGATCATCTTGAAATAAACATCACTGAACAGACGCAGATAATGGGAGTTTCTTTAAACAATGCCGTTTTATCACAGCCTGATCTGGTGGAAGTAATTCAGCGAGTAAACCGTTATGTCAAGATGGAAAAACCAAAGCTTGCAGCACGAATTGTGGAAAGAGAACTCGGTAATTTAAATGAAAAGAAAGATATTCTGGCAAAGCTTGGAAACACAGACTCAGAAGAGACTAATAAGACAGATCAGAATCAGATAATGGGAATTCCTTTAAAAGCTGATGTAACGGAAGCGGTAAAGAGAGTGAACCGTTATTTAGATATAGGAAAATCAGCCCTGGCTTTAAAAATTGTAGAGAATGAACTTGGGCATCTTCATGAATCATCTGAAATCCTTGCAAAAATTCAAAATAATGAACATGTTGCAAGTTCGTAATAGAAAGGATCGTTAAGATGGAGCTTAAAGGCTGCGGTCAGCCATGGTTTGAGATGCAGATTGAGTACAATGAAAAAGTTGGCTGCTGCTGTTATTACAAGTTTGAAAAGGACAACCTTACAATGCCTCTTGATATTGACAGGTACTGGAATGGTGATTACATGAAGCAGTTACGGGGGACAATTGCTTCCAATAATGCAGACGGCACCGGCTGCGAAGGATGTCAGTATATCAAGTATGGCACTGTCTCAGGTTTCACTACGATTCCAGAGGGGTTGACGAAGATACAGAGTGATAACTGGGATAGCGCACTGACTAATTATCATAAAAAGGAAATGGTAATAGATTCTTATCCGGTTAAATACTATATGAACTTTGGCCTGGCATGTAATCTGAATTGTGTCATGTGCAGTCAGGAGGATATGCGTCATACAGATAGACGACAGCTGCCAGTGGAGCCTCTTCGTAAACTTAAGGATTACTTAGTAATAGCTAATGAAATTGCGATTATCGGCGGTGAGCCGCTCATGATCCCTAATTCACGAAAGTTTATAGAGACAGTTATTAATGATCCGGATTATTCAAATGTTAAACTCTCCATTTATACAAACGGCACGCTTCTGCATAACTACATAGAACCCTTCAAAAATATGAAAAGACTGGGTATATGCATCAGTCTCGACTCAGTGGGGGAGGCATATGAATATATAAGAAAGGGTGCCAGGTGGCAGAACACGGAAAGGAATATTCTGAATTTCAAGGAGACAGGTGAGAAATACGGACTGGACTGGAATGTGAGTATTGCCGCTGTTATCATGAAAAGCAGCATACCAAGAATGGTGGATTTTGTTGACTGGTGCATAGAAAATGAAACCCCGGTCCATTTTGTTCCGATTCAGAAACAGGGATTTACACAGAATGAAGAGGTCTTTAACTATCCTGAACTGCTTGATGATATTCCTGACTGGGAAGATATTTTCGATACAGCAATTGAGAAACTGAAAAATAAAGGATGGATTGCCGGTGCCGCAAACCCGTTGACAATTATGAAAGACGAAATCAAGACACAAGCGCTTGTACCCCGGGGAGAGGCTCTTTTCAGTACAGGAGATATTGAAGGAGCACTAAAATTGTTTATTGAGGTTAGTGAAAAAGATCCTGAAAACGTTACTGCCATTAATAACATTGCTGTGTCACACTGGCAGTTGGGAAATACAGATACATCTATGCATTATTTTTTAAAGGCACTTAAGTTAGCCCCATATGACCGGGACACAGTTATTAACTGCGGAAAGATTCTGATCAGCCTTGATCAGCCTGAGGACGCAAAGGTACTTTATCTGTCGTACCTGCAGAAAAGTCCTGATGAAGAGATTTCAGAGTTGATGGCATGTTTAGAGGGATGATGTATTGAAAAGATTTATTCGGCTTGGAGAAGTGACATGGAACTGAAGATGTGCGGCCAACCCTGGTTTGAGATGCAGATAGAATACAGTGAGAAAGTAGGCTGCTGCTGTTACTACAAGTTTGGCAAAGACTCACTGAATACACCCCTTGATGTAGACAGGTACTGGAACGGCAATAAGATAAAGGAAATCAGGAAGACCATATCATCGAACAATGCCGAAGGAACAGGATGTGATGGATGTCAGTATATCAAATATTCTTCTGTTAGTAATTTTGTATCTATGCCGGATAATCTTAATCCAATCCAGTCTGATAACTGGAGCAGGGCACTGAATAACTACCATGATAAGAGAATTACTGTAGACTCATATCCTGTTAAATATTATATGAACTTCGGGTTGGCCTGCAATCTGAAATGTATAATGTGCTGCCAGGCTGAATCAAGAAAAGTGGATAAACGTCAATTGCCTGTAGAACCGCTGCTTGAACTGAAACCTTTTTTTATTAAAGCAAATGAAATAGCGATCATAGGGGGAGAGCCTCTTATGATCCCCGATGCCCGTAAGTTCATTGATGCAATAATTCATGACCCTGATTACTCTGACGTTAAACTATCCATCTTCACGAACGGGACCCTTCTGCACAAATATATTGAACCATTCAGAAATATGAAAAGGATCGGCATATGTATAAGCCTGGATTCCATTGGAAATGCATATGAATACATACGACAGGGCGCAAAATGGGAAGATACAGAAAATAATATTATTGAATTTAAAGAAACCGGAAAACAGCTGGGACATTCCTGGGACGTTAATATCGCTGCAATTGTTATGAAAAGCAGCATTCCTCTCATGGATGATTTCGTTGAATGGTGCATTGCACATGATACCCCTGTACATTTCGTCCCTTTAAATGAAGAGAATTTCACAGGAGATGAAGATGTATTCCGTAATCCTGTGTTATTGAATAATATTCCGGCTTGGGAGGATATTCTTGATAGTGCAATTAATAAGCTCGAAAAAAGAGGATGGACCGCAGGTGGAGCAAACTCATTAAAACTGATTAAAAAAGAGCTTGTATCAAGATTACTGAACTATAAGGGAGAAGAACTTTTCAACTCTGGAGATATTGAAGGATCATTTACCTTATTTGCAAAGTCGGTTGAATCTGATCCTGCATTTGTAACGGCATTTAATAATATGGGTGTCGTATGCTGGCAATCGGGTGATAGAAAAGGTGCTATAAAGCATTTCCTGAAAGCACTGAAGAATAATCCATATAACAGGGACACTGTAATGAACTGTGGACGTATACTGGTGAATATTGATCAGCATGAAGATGCCAGAAAACTGTATAAATCATATTTGACTCTGCATCCCGACGATAATGAGATCAGAGGGTTGTACACTGAAATTGAAGAGATTGAGTGCGTTACGTGAAGGATAATAAAAATATAAAGGTCAGTATCGTTGTAACAGCCCGTAATGATGATCATGGCGGCGGTTTCCTGCGAAGAATGCAGGTATTCGCAAATGCACTTATCGCCCAGTGCGACAGACATAAACTTAAAGCTGAACTGATCGTAATTGAATGGAACACAATGCCTGACAGGCCTGGATTGTCAGAGGTCCTGGAGTGGCCTGAGAAAAGTGATTTCTGTTCCGTCCGGTTTATAGAGGTCCCCCCTGAAATACATAATCAATATACATATTCCTCCAATCTTGGACTTTATCAGATGATTGCCAAGAACGTTGGATTCAGAAGGTCCAGAGCAGATTATTTTCTTGCTACGAATATTGACATACTTATTTCTGACGAACTGATGAAATTCATGGCTTCAGATAATTTAAGGGAAAATGTTCTTTACAGAGTTGACAGGTATGACATACCTGAAGACATTCCACTTGATGCAACGGTTGAGGAGCAGCTTGAGTATTGCCGGAATAACCTGACAAGGAATAATGAGAGGGACGGAACCCGCAATTTTATGACAGGTAAATATTTTCCCACATATGTCGGTCTGTACACGGATTCGACCAGACTTCATTTTAATGCCTGCGGAGATTTCACCTTAATGCACAGGAACGACTGGTATGCTCTTCGGGGATATCCGGAATTTGACATGTACTCTGCACATATGGATTCAGTAATGCTCCTTATGGCCTACAATGCAGGAATTCGCCAGGAGATACTGCCGGATGAAATGCAGACATATCATATTGAACATTCCTCATCCATGATTGCGGAAAAGGCAGGTAAATTATTCAAAGACCTCAAATCAGCAGGAGTACCTCAGATAAAGGTTCCTCAAATTGAAGACTGGGCAAGGGAGATGAACAGGGCAGGTCGGCCACTCCTCTTTAACGGACCGGACTGGGGGCATGCCACAGAAGAGCTGATAGATACATATGTAATAAGGGCTGCCTGGGACAGAGATGGCAATGGCGCACATACGTCTGAAAGTGAAAGCATTGTCAATCCGGTTTATATGAGCGTTATTGTTTCCGGAGGTAGTACTCCCGGATCTGTTAGAAAATGTCTTGATTCAATGGCTTCACAATCTCTCTCTGCTTCTGAATTTGAAGTGCTTGCAATTTTAGATGAAGACTCAGCCAGTCACGAACTGATTGAGCAATACAGGGATAGAATCGATCTCAGGATAATACATCCGGCAAATGACAGATATTCTGCTTCATACGCAGCAGGAATTACTGGGGCCAAAGGTCATGTAGTCCTGTTTATGAATCATGACAGCATTGCCGATACCAATATGCTGCATGAACACTGGCTGTTTCATAAAAATAACCCTCCAGGCAATAAAGACATCTGGGCGCATTTGAACATTGAATATCCTGTAATGATCGGTCATAGAACATGGGATAGAAATCTCAAACTAACACCTTTAATGCAACTGTCATTAAAAGACGATAAAGACATTAAAGCCGATGACATTATCAGGTGGTGGCACTTTAAATGCGATAATCTTTCCTGCAACAGGGACTTTATTGTCAGATACGGTAATTTTGATGAAACATTTAATGCCAACAGTGATCTTGAGATTGGTTATCGACTGTCAAAAAGGAAAATGAAAATTGTTTATAGTGACAGGGCGAGAAGTTATCTTACTACACCTTTTACAATAATCAATCTTAAGGAAACAGCTTATGCAGAAGGACAGTTTGCATTTAGGTTAATAACAAAATATTCCGATCCTGAGGTTCAGGAATGGAGCAGGCTCAGCAATGCCCGGGACAGTATTTCAGATTTAAAAGAAAGCATTGCAGCTGATCTGAAGAAACTGGAAAACAGTTCTGAAGTGAATGACGGACTTAAGAACTGCTACGATCATGTTTATGCATACCATCGAGCAAAGGGTCTGATTGACGCAGAGTCTGACAAGTTAAATATTATCAAAGAAGTATTCATGGCCAAATTATATGAAAAGGCCCGAAATCCTGATGAGAAGACAATACTTATCATATCTGAAACACTTCCATTATACGATTTATATTCTGATGACAGTGATCTGTATAACATCATTAAGATACTTGCAAGAAATCATTCAGTAACATTTCTTTCAAGGAAGGGCGTTGAAAAGGGAAAGTATATAGAGGTTCTCAGGAAAATTGGAGTGAGTGTATTTTATGACGGTCAAGGACTGAATGAACAGGTACTGGTTGAATCAAAATCATTTTGTCATGCCTCCAATGTATCTATACAGGAGCTTCTCATTCACCGTAATTATGATTTAATACTGTTTCATGGTAGTAATGTCGGAAATAAATATATAAACCCTGTTCGGGATTTTTCCTCTCAAAGCGTTGTAATGATACGTGTTTCCGATACTGGTCTTTCACCGGAAACTGGCAGTACTGATACATTCCAAGTATATGATGAGGCAGATGTAATACTGGCATCTCAAAAAGCAGCAGAAATCATTTCATCGTCACTTCCAGGGATGATAGTTAAACCCCTGCCTGACACGAAAGACACAGACAGGCTTGAAAATGCCTTGAACGCATTAATGAGTAACCTGCCTGTACCGCAAAGTAAACACGTTGAGAAATTCAGAATCTTTCCTGAAATGGTATCGGATTCAGCATTTTGCAAAAGCACGAATGAAGTGACGGTAATTTTTGTATGTGATAATAATAGTGATACATCAATTCAATCTCTTGATTCACTGTTGAAATACTCAAATCCTGAGGTTTCGAATATCGTTGTGGCTGTTAATGATAAACGTTGCGATGGTATAGGTGATAAACTGGAAAGTGAACAGAGATACTATTTCACATATAGCAATAAGAACGAGCTGGATACATATATATCCAAAATATTAACGCATTCCCCGGGCGAATATATATCTGTTGTAGAGGGCAGCGTGATAGTCTGCCCCCAATGGGACATGAGGTTAATGTCCCATCTTAAAAAGGACACTCAGATAAGCGTTATTACAGCAAAACCTTCAGAATTCTTTTATAACTCACTTTATGATTTTGAAGATGATGCTTACACACTGTTCGTGTCTAAAAGAGGTAAAAATAAAGTTTCTTCCAGAATTAATACTCCCTGTCTGATCGTAAGACGATCAATATGCCCTGGAAATCAATTCAGTGATCTCAGTGAATTAATGGGGAGCATGTTGGCCGATAAAAAAGTAGCAGAGGCACAGGACACTCTTGTTTTTTCATTCAGGAAGGGGTTAAAGAAAAAGAAGACAAAAATCCTTGATCAGACGGTTAGTAAAAAATTGAGTGTTATTATTTCTGCATTCAATAACGGGAAAAAACTCTTTACCTGCCTTGATTCCCTCTTTCATCAGAAGTGCATTAATTATGATGACATTGAAATTATTGTAATTTATACAGGCGCTGATAAGAGAGAGGGGGATCTTTTAAATGGCAGAGGAGCTCCCTGTACGTATAAATATATTATGAAGAAAGGAATGGGAATTGCAGCTTCGCTGAATCACGGGATTAAAACAGCCAAAGGGGAACATGTACTGTTTATCTCACAGGAAGCTATTGCCGATGAGAATGTGATAAGTGAACATATAAAGACACATATAAAACATAAGCACAGAGATATTGCAGTGCTCGGGCACATTTCCTTATCTGGCATGAATGATTCGGCTCCTTTTATTCAGTACTTATCTAAAAACCCTAAACTGCCGTTTGCATCTCCCTATGTTTATAATTTCACAGATATAAGTAATCCGGAAAATGCAGGACATTTCTATTTGTCTAATATTTCAGTGAATAGACAAATATTCCAGAAGGTGGGGATATTTAATGAAGATATGCCTGATGAGTGGGTTGGTCTGGATTTTGGTTTAAGATTGTCACTAAAGAGGTATAAAGTAACTTATAAGCAGAATGCATTAGTAATTAATAATACCGATATTGACCTGAATAGGTATCTCAAAGAACAGACTTCAGCCGGTAAACAGTTTGCAGTTATGGCGTATAAGCATCCGGGTGTCTGGAATATCAAAGGTGCGAAGATGCAGTGTATGTATTTCTATTATGGTAAGCAGGCTCTGTTTAATAGAGTCAGGGAAATTGCAGGTGAGCTTGAATGTATGGGTGATGAGCTGAGAAGCAATTATAAGTATGCAGGTGTGTCACTGCTGGACAAGTCCTTCTATATTCTTGCTAATTACTGTTTTGCTGAGGGAATTAACGAAGTAATATGCAGAGTGGAGGGAGATGACTGGTTGAGTACGTATATAAGAGATAATGATATTGATTCTGAAAACATTATAAATGAGAATAAGGCTTTCGAAAAGCTGTTCGAAAGTTATTGGCATATTGGTAGAGGGGATTATGAGACATTTTCCAGGTTTATCGAGCAGTCTTCAGCAATGATGGAAGGGCATCCAAGCGCATATTATGCGGCAGGTAATTATTATTTTAATCTGAGTGAATATAAGCTGGCTGAAGCTACCTTTCAGGAGGGTATTGAAAAGAGAAGAAGTTATCATGAAGATTCAGTATTTCCAGGTGAAGACGAAACTCTCTTTGCCATATGGATTGCCATGTCATGTATTCCAGAGGGTAAGTATACAAAGGCAGCCACAGTTCTTGAGGAACTTATAGCTGAAAGATTACATATGTCTGAAGAACAGGAAGCAATGATTTACAGGTGCCTTGACCTTAGCTACAGGGGTTTGGGTGATTTAAAAAGATCAGCTTTTTGCAGGCAGGAAGCTGACAGGCTTAATGAAATCATAAAATCAAAACAGGAGCTTCAATCCCTTGAACGTGTATCTATTTAAGAT
Source organism: Thermodesulfovibrionia bacterium (assembly GCA_945788685.1). Taxonomy (GTDB): domain Bacteria; phylum Nitrospirota; class Thermodesulfovibrionia; order UBA6902; family UBA6902; genus CALZJD01. The sequence continues at coordinate 18,468 of CALZMZ010000003.1, forward strand.
GTATTTAATCAGCATTGCTGAAACTGAGAACGGGTCTTTGAGATGTTAGGTAATGCAGTCAGACATACAACTCTTGTCAAGGCAAAAAACGGTATGCTCTCTATCAGGGTAACCTGTGAAAACGATTCAGTGAAAACTCTTCACAGCCTCTACGATCCGGAAGCTGAGGCCAGGTCCATGGTCGATACCTTTCGTTTTAATGGAAAAGGGGTCCTTGTTGTCCTGGGTCTGGGGTTGGGATATCATGTGACAGAACTTACCAGATGCTATCCTGAGGCGAAAATCATAGTTGTTGAAAAGAGCAATGAAATATACAAAAATGCAGTGAGTTACGGCCTTGTTCATGATAAAAAGCATGAGGTATTGCAAGGGCTTACTCATGGTGAGGTTATCAGTAAAATAGCTGAAATCCAGATGCGTTCGGGATTTGTCCCTGTTACAGTTTTTCCACTGCCCTCTGCAGTATCTGCATTCCCTTCGTTTTATGATCCGATACTGACTTCTCTTAAAAATACCGAGTCAGTGAAACTATGGGACAGATTAAGGTATCGCAAATTTAAAACAGAAACCCTGGCAGTTCTCATGATTGATTCCGGATACTTTCTATTAACTGAAGCTGAAAAAGCGCTGAGATCAAACGGTCATAAGGTTGAAAAGGTCCAGGTGCATAAAAGTGATGAGGGAGACAAAGTGATTTCCGGCCTAATTGAAACCATAGTCAAATGTAAGCCGGACTTTTTATTAACGGTAAACCATCTTGGACTGGATGAAGAGGGGAGAATTTCAGATTTCCTTAAATCCATTGAGATGCCTGTTGCATCATGGTACGTAGACAGCCCCAATCTTATTGTTAAGGCATTTAATAAGAACGTTTCCCCGTACATGGCACTATTCATGTGGGACAGGTCTTATATACATGATATGAAATCCATGGGATTTGAGACTGTCGAATATCTCCCTCTTGCCACGGATGAAAAAGTGTTCAGACCATTTAACAACAAAAAACACAAAAAGAAACTCTCCAGATATGCCTGTGATATCAGTTTTGTTGGTAATTCCATGGTTGAGCCTGTTGAAAAATGGATGGAAAAGGTCAATGTCCATGTCCGTCCTGTTGTAGACAGGGTATGCTCAGAGATGGTGAGATCAGGAAGCATTATGGAAATGCTGAGCGATGATGACAGGAAGGTAATTCATGGTTTGAGCGAACAAGAGAAAATGGACTTTGAAGCAGCTGTTATCTGGAAGGCGACCCAGCATTACAGGCTCGGGTGCATTGATACAATCAGGAACAGGGGGCTGCGGATTTATGGTGATAATCAGTGGAAGAGCCTGCTTCATGATAATGCTGAAATATATCCGTCTGTTAATTATTACAAAGAGCTTCCCTATCTTTTTAACGCAACCAGGATCAATTTTAATGCTACCAGCATGCAGATGAAGGAGGCGGTCAACCAGAGGGTATTTGATGTACCTGCATGCGGATCATTTTTAATCACAGATGACCAGCAGAGTCTGCATGATCTGTTTGAACATGGAAGGGAAGTTATTACATATAGAGATAAAGAAGAAATTCCCGGGTTGGTTGAGTTTTATCTTGACAATCCATCAGCAAGGGACAGGGTGAGCCAGAGAGCAAGAGACAGGGTGCTGAAAGAGCATACATATAAACACAGAATTGAGAGGGTTATTAAAACCTTAAGGGGGACGTTCTCATGAGAATATCAGTTACGATGATAACAATGAATGAGGAGAAGAATATTGAGAGGGCATTAAGCTCATGCAGCTTTGCAGATGAAATAGTTGTAGTTGACGGTGGGAGCACAGACGGTACACTTGATATCCTTAAAGCGAATAACAAGGTTACATTGATACAGCACCCCTGGGGCAATCATTTTGGCAGGCAGAGACAGGTCTCTCTTGAACACTGCTCCGGAGAATGGGTAATAAGGCTTGATGCTGACGAGGCCTTTTCCCTGAAGTTTGAACATTTCATCAGAAATCTGCTTTCATCAACCCCGGACTCTGTCGCGGGTTATAAAGTGAGACAGTGCAACCTTGTGGGAAATGAAAAGCACTATTCAAAGATATTTGATGATTTCGAGGCCATTCCCAGAATATGGAGAAATACTCCAGATGTCAGGTGGGAACGACAGATACATGAGACATTAACCGGTATAAAAGGCGAATTGAAGTTATGTGAAGTGTATGTAGTCCATTACGGATTCCTGGATAAAAAACGATATTGGCAGAAGGGTAAATATTATTCTCAAGTTCCTGACAGTGGTTTTAATAAGGCTGAACAGCTTTATTTCAGGGAGTATGATATTCAGCCAAGGCCTCCTGAATCAGTAGTAGCAGAACATGTACCAGAATATGTATCTGAGTCTGAAATGTCAACGTCCGGAGAGGTAGCAATTATCGGGCAATGCACCAATACCTTAAAGGGGATTAATTTTAATAAATTATCAGATACATATAATCTGACGATCTGTCTGGATGAAAAAACTGACATTGATAATTCTCATGAGGAATGCTGTTTTATTAAATTTCCATATGATCCGGAAGGTTCCGGAAAAATGATCGGGCTTGAGTTTGAACTCATTGACAAGGACATAATCTTTACAGAGGGGATCGCATCGCCATGTACCTATCAGGCGATACTGGCAAAACTCAAATTCGGAATTAAGGTAATCACAATAACAACTGACGCCAGCCCTGTTGATAATGCAGTTGATAATGATACCCGTGCAATGAAAGAAATTGCCGGAAAATATGTAGATGTATTTATCGTTAATTCAGAAAATACCAGAGATGCTCTGCTGTCAGATGGAGTATCGAATAGCAAGATTGTGTTAATGCCTGTTGGTGAAAAAATTGGTGAGATGGTGATTGAAAACCCTGCATCAGCAATGAAATACAGTAATGTAATCGAGCTGATCGATCATGTGTATCTATCAACATTTAAAGGCGCAATATCAGAACTTGCAGAATTTGTACATCTGACAGAGAAAAATACATTGAAGCGCATTCGCTCTGTTTACGCGCAGCAGCTTAAGGAATGGCGGGGGGCTGTTGGAAAAGATGTAACAAAAAGCAGGGTCGCTGCATTCTACAGCGATACTGATTCATATCTCTTTGACCTTATTCAATACAATTATGAGAGCAGTACCTACATGAAATGGTCCCAGGATCTGTTTAATCTGCTCGCAGATCTGAATAAAGCGCAGGGCCATCTGGATATATTGGACTTTGGAGGAGGGATAGGGAGCCAGCTTATTAATGTTTCATCACTTAAAGGCGCAGCGCTCAACTATGCTGATATTCCGGGCAAGACGTTTGAATTTGCACAGTGGAGATTCAACAGGAGGATGTTGAACATTAACATGATTGATGCCACAAAAGAGGATTATCTTGGCAATATGCTGTTTGATGTTGTGTTTGCATTTGATGTCCTGGAACATCTCGTAGATCCGGAGAAATCCGTTGATTATCTTATCAGACATATTAAACCTGATGGTTTTCTGGTTGCCATTACATCGTTTGTTGATAATGACGGAGATGCAGGCTGGCATCTGAACGTCGATAAATATACCGATGAAGGATTTTACAGTGTAATAAAGTCACTGGGGATGGAGATGATGAATGAGGGGATACCCAGGGTCTTCAGAAAAGACAGGGAGCTTTCTGTTCTGTTATCAGAGCTGAAAACGGCAGAAATTGAGAACAGGCTTGTTGATGCCAGAACATATATGGAGCAATACCTTGAGATGAGGCCTGTTGATTTACAGATGTTGCTTCGACACGCTGATCTGTGCACAAGACTGCATGACAGGGAAGCAACTCAGGCAAGTCTGAACAAGGTCAGGCTGTTTAATCCTGATATGCCCGAGGTCCGGGCAATTGAAGAGTTGATCAATAAGGAGAAGAATGAAGTTACATCTTGTTAATGATCAGGCACGAAGTGCTGACAGGCCAAAGCTCGGTCTTGGTTATATTTCTTCCTATCTGAAAAAATATTGTGATGATATAGAGATAAGTGTTTCCTTTCAGGGTGATGATACTATCGGTATGATAAAGAGTTTGAAGCCTGATATTGTTGGTCTCACCGCTACAACAGAAACATTTAACAATACTGTCAGCATTGCCCGGGACATAAAGGAATCACTGGGGATGCCCCTCCTTATCGGAGGGACCCATATTACCATTCTTCCACAGCATCTGCCGGAATGGATTGATGCAGGGGTCATAGGAGAGGGAGAAGAAACCATACGTGAGATTATTTCATCATTCAGGAAATACGGTACAGTTGCTCATGAGAACCTGAATGGCATTGTTTTCATGGACGGTCAACATCTGATCAGGACAGATGAGAGAAAACTGATTGATCCCCTGGACAGCATACCATTTCCTGACTGGGACATGCTGGGTCTGTCAAATACCGGCCCCGGACATATTATAACTTCCAGAGGCTGTACATATAAGTGTGTATTCTGTGCATCTGCAGCCATATGGAAAAAAATCAGGTTCTTCTCTCCAGAATATGTAGTGAATGAAATAAAGACAATTGTTGAAAAGTTCGGGAGACAGGAGATTCTCATTTATGATGATCTTTTCACTGCGAACAGCAAAAGAGTGCGGCGTATAAGTGAACTTATATGTCAGGAAGGTCTGGACAGGTCAGTCAGGTTTGAGTGTCTGAGCAATGTCAACCATTTCAGTCAGGAGACAGCACAGGACCTCAAAAAGATGAATGTGCACAGAATAAGTTTCGGGATGGAGTCAGGTTCCCCGAAAATGCTCACATATCTCAAAAAGGGGACAGTTACTACAGAAAAGATCCGGAGCGCTGTTAAAGCGGGAGTCGATAATGGACTGGAAGTCCTCGGGTCGTTTATGATCGGCACTCCGGGAGAGACTGAAGATGATATGAAAATGACATATGATTTTATTAAGGGTCTTGGATTGACAGAGGTCGGCATAAATGTAGCAACTCCTTTTCCAGGCACAGATTTATGGAACTATGCTGTTGAAAACAACTATATAAAAGATGCATGGGACGACAGCATATATGCCATGAAAACGATAACTCCGGAAACTATCAAGGACAAACAGCTTCTCTGTTCAGTTGAAAAAGACAGGTTTATTGAAATATATAAAAAATTGATAGATCTGGACAGCATGCTGATTGACCGCCGTATCAGGGTACGGACATTGAGAGATATCGTCCTGAATACATTCGGGAAGGATATGACCCGCTCATCAACATGTAAGGTGCTGGATGTCAGCTGCGAGGACGGTGCCCTGGGTGCTGCTATTAAATCAAGGATTGATGCTGAGGTCACAGGCATGAATCCTGATCTGCATTATGCAGCAGACTGTGAGAGAAGGCTGGATAGTGTGATAAGAGGGGACCTGAATGAAGTCGGGGTAAAATATGCTGGGGGTTATTTTGATGTAATTCTTTTTAATGAACTGATGCCTGATCATGAGACCTTCAAACATTATAATGCCCTTCTCAAACCGGAAGGTGTTATAGCGGGAACGTTTGCAAACAGGATGCATTTCTCGTACCTTGCTTACTCAGTCTTAGGCATAAACAGGCCTCTGTTTGAAACAACAGATGGCACGCTGCAGTATATGAAATGGGGTATGCCTGAAAAAGACAGGTTTCCGGGCAATGTGTTGAAAGACCTTGAATCCTTCTTAAAGAAAGAGGATTACAGCATCTCAATTTACGAGTTCAAAGGTCTTGATAATATTTTTTCGCAAGAGTTATTACATTATCTGGGATCCTACCTGTCTCATCCTGATGAATTTTATTACGAATCAAAAGTGATAAGATATTTTTTTATGGCAGAGAATAAAACCGTATCACCTGAATTTCATAAGGAAGATAAAGCCATGGTGCGTCATGATGAGAATTGTGTTCAGGATAGCAGAAGCGGAAGCATTAAGATGAAAAAGGATAATAAAGAATCTATTGAAAATTTGGCATCTCTTGTGCCTGATCAGGCAAAGAAGATTATGCACCCTGGATGCGGAGACGGGGAACTTGGCAAAGAACTTTTAGCCAGGGGTGCAGAAACAGTTATCGGGATTGAACGAGATACTTCAAAGTGTGAAAAAGCCCGCAGCAGCATTACTGAAGTTATATGTGGAGATATCGAAGAGGCAGATCTTCAATATGATAGTGGGTATTTCGACTGCATCATATGTGATGGTATTCTTGAATACCTCAAAGATCCGCTTCATATCTTAAAGAAACTGAAAGACTGCCTGTCTGACACAGGTACGATTGTCGCTGTTATAGCCAATACCGGAACTATTCACCATATTAACAAACTGATAGACGGGCAATGGAACTCGGATCATATTGATGGTCCGGATGGTATTCCCCTGAGATTTTATACAAGAAAAGAAATAGAGAATCTGTTTGATGCATCCGGTTTTGAATTGACCGGATTAAGCCCGGGTGCAATGCATCCTGAGTATCATGAGGTTGATGCTACAGCATCTCATAATGCGACAGCTGGACGTGTTTCATTGAAAGGACTGACCCCTGAAGAATTGAGAGATATGTATACTGTGAATTATCTGATCAGGGCAGGGAAGAAAGGTGTTGAGTTAGAAATTCTCACCAGCCATGTTAACTCATTGTTGCATGATGAAAAGATAAAGGAAGCGGAACAGGCAGTTCAGAAATACCTGGAGGTCCACCTTGCTGACACCAATGCACTTTTATTGCACGCTGATATATGTGTAATGCAGGACTTATATGAAAAGGCTCTGGAAAGTATAAATAAGGTGCTTCTTTTTGAACCGGAAAGACAGGATGCGATTGAGCTGAAAAGCAGGATACAGAAATCCGGAGTCGTTGCCTGATTTTATGCCTGGGAATTTCTACAGATTTCTTGACGTAAAAAGTAAACTCACTCCAGTTAGTCTTTTCAATCAATATGAATAAAGTTGTCATTCCCATGATCTGTTTTCCGTAATACTTTGAAGGATGAGCAACGGGAATCCAGTCTCTTCAGCTTTGATATTGAGAAAAATCTGTTTGAGAGAATCTGGAAAAAATGATCTGTGTATTGATAACAGTGCGGACCCAGGGGGCTCCGGAGCGCACATTTATACAAACATTCGATCACAGGTTATCAACTTATTATTTGAATTGATAATCATTTGTGTGTATTTCGTGCCATGATGCCGAACCAGCCCAAATTCTGGAATTGCGGGGGTATCGCCGTCCATTTTCAAAGGTACGACACGACTGTGTTCAGCCCCATGTGGAATATTTTCAAACGCAAGCCCCATAGATGAGCAATCAGCCAGAGGCCATTGCCGGATACCGGTCAATCCGCGACAGATATCTGGGTTTATCGACCTGCTCGTGATATAGATTTCTGCATCTTCCTGATCAAGAATCATTGCTCCGTAATAAGGGTTAACCAGAGTTACAAAACAATTAACATCGGGATGATTTATTGTGACTTTACTCATAGTAAATGTATGCCCCGGACCCAGATTCAGAGTATCTTTGCGCAAATCCAGCTGATCATAATTATCAAACGGGACATTATGCCCCTGAAACTTTTCATAGCGACAGAAACCAGGACGGAATCCGGTACGTGCTAAAAGAGGTTTGAACTCAGCCCAGTACGAAAAGTTCTGCCAGGTAAGGTGCATATCATTCTCTGCATAAATATAGTAGCCATAATTACCTTTCTTTACTGCATCAATAAGATCAAATTTATGAGCCCAGGTAAGTGCCCAATCCTTAAACATAGGCCTGGCAACTAACACATGGCAGGAAAGGTTCTCAAATGCTTCAACAATATGCTGCAGATCTCCACATATATCTTTCGACTCAAGGTCTATATAAATAAAACAGTCAATATCAGCTTCCCAGGCTTCATAATCTTCTAAAACTGACATCATCGTATCGATATTAGACATTGGTTTGTGTGCAGCTAAAGAAAGCCAAATTTTAGGTTTTTTTTGGAACACTTACTCCCTCCGGAATTGACGGCAATGTTGAAGATAAGCCACGGGCCAAATATATATGTTTCGTTTCATATAGACATAAAATAATTTTCATAATATTGAAATATAACAAGGGATCATGCATGGAAAAACCATCATTGTCAGAGGTATAGAAATATGTGCATTCATAGAGCCTCATTAGGAAAAAGTATATCCCATTTCATTATTACGGAGCAAGGATAAAATGCATGACGCATTGACACTAATTATAGATTTACAATGAAAATGTTCAGTGACACAGCGCAGTCCTGCATTGAAGATATTCAGATAGTATTTTCAGATGTGAAGTGATTGCCGGAATCAAGCTAATAGTGTTTTATCATCAGAAGCCTGCCTGCTTCGACATTACATACAAGAGGGAATTAAATAGAATACAAATGCTAATTCAGATTACACGTTAACACACCTAAAGCTCATTCACACTGACCATTATTATTGACGTCAATAAATTGACTGAGAATTCAGAAAACTTAATATAAAAATTATTTTTCGGCTATCCCTCTATCGTAATCCATGATTAATCAAGCAGTTAGGAACTCTTATGTATATCAATTCCATATGCCCGGATCTTGGCAACGGAATTGCAGTATATTGCTCAGGATTAATATCACGTTTGGCGTGATGTGTTAAAACGGATTATGATTTTTAAGAAAAACATACAGCAACTCAGGCTGACTGACCGGGAACTTGCAGACGGGATATCAAACGCAGGACAGTCTGTTGACGTAGTAATTTCTGAATCAAGGTCAGGTGCACCGACATTGCAGGTAAATAATACCTATATTCACAGTTCATATGATCCTGTTAAGGAAGCAAAAGAGTGGTTAAAAAATAATGAACAATACATTCACGGGGCTGACAATATCGTTGTGTTTGGTTTCGGTCTGGGATTTCACCTGAATGAACTTTGCACAAGCACTCAAAAACAGATCACCGTGTTTGAACCTAACCTTCATGTGCTGAAGGCAGCATTTCAGAGTCAGGATTTAGAAGCTGTACTATCGAGAATTAAAATAATTACAGATGTTTCCGCACCATACTTTGAAGACGATACAGCTGTGCTGACTCTTCAGTCATCTCTGAAGTTGACCCCGGAATATTTTGATCAGGTCCTCTTAAAACTGAAAGCCAGAGACATATTAGCAAGTGGTTTGAGAATCATGGTTGTCGGTCCTGTATATGGTGGTTCACTTGAGGTTGCAAAGTACTGCTCATCATCATTGATAAACATGGGACATACAGTCGAGCTGGTTGATAACAGCAGATTTGATGACACACTGTTTTATATAAGGGAAATAACCAGTAATAAGAACCACTATGATGCCCTTGTCGAAAAGTTTACAGCGTTGCTGTCTGAATTCATTCTGGCCCGCTGTGAGGAGTTTCAGCCCGATATTGTTATTAATCTTGCCCAGGCACCTGTAACAACTGACTGTATTGAGAGAATCAAACATTATGGTGTCAAGACCGCCTACTGGTTTGTCGAAGACTTCAGATTCATGGAATACTGGAAACAGGTAGCCGGCAGTGTTGACCATTTTTTTACCATTCAAAAAGATGATTTCTTTGAAGAAATGAAACAGTCAGGATTAGACAATTATCATTATCTCCCCATGGCAGCGTATCCTCAGGTACACAGACCTGTTGATCTGTCAGAGGAGGAAAAAAAGTATTATGGAAGTGAAATTTCATTTGTCGGAGCCGGATATTACAACCGGAAACATTTCTTTAATGGATTCATTGACCATGATCTGAAAATCTGGGGGACTGACTGGGACATGCATTCAAAGCTTGCCGGCTTTATCCAGCGGTCAGGCAGCAGGGTAGATACGGATGAGATAGTGAGGATTTATAATGCCAGCAGGATCAATATTAATCTTCATTCATCAACATATCATAAAGGAGTAAACCCTTTTGGAGATTTTGTTAACCCCAGGACATTTGAGATCATGTCCTGTGGAGGATTTCAGCTTGTGGACAGAAGGAGCGGACTCGATGGACTGTTTGAGGAAGGAGAAGAGGTTGTTATATTCAATGACCAGAATGACCTGCGTCAGAAGATACAACATTATCGTGAACATCCGGAGGAAGCAAAAAGAATCTCAGAGAAAGGAAGAAACAGGGTCTTAAGAGACCATACATATGAAAAGAGGATGCAGGAGATGCTTGAAGTAATAGTTGCAGATGATTATGAACCTGCCTGCTGGGCAGATAACAGAGAGCTTGTACAGGACCTGATTACAGAGGCTGATGCAGAAACAGAGGTGGGAAGATACCTGTCACAATTTAATGAACATGAACACATAGCCCTGTCTGATATCATTGAGAAAATATCAAATGAAGATGGAGACTTATCAAGAACAGAGTCAATATTTATGATGATGAATGAGTTTAAAGGCTGAATACATGAGACAGATTTTAATCATAAATCTTACGAGAATGGGGGACCTGCTCCAGACTACGCCTCTTATGGCCGGTATCAAGTCCAAATATCCCGGCAGCAGGATCAGTCTACTGGTAAATTCAGCCTTTACAGAAGTGTGCAGAGGTATCCCCTGCATAGACGACCTGATTGAGTTTGATATGAAAGGATACCTTGTGAGACGTATGGAGGGGAAACACTCACTGGTTGAGAACTACAGGATTCTGGAAGCCCTGGTCAACAGCATTAATAACAGGGAATATGATCTTGCGGTAAATGTAACGCATTCATCAGTCAGTGCAGTGCTTGTATCGCTTATAAGGGCAAAAGAGGTGAGAGGATTTACCATAAGTTCAGAAGGACACAGGGTGATAAAACACCCATGGGTAAGGTATTTTTTCAATGTTATACCAAACCGCAATTATAATCCCTTTCATATAGTGGATATGTATCTCAAAATAGGAGATGTCAGTCCGGTAACCAGAGGGCTGGTATACGATATATTTCCAGATGACGAAGAAAGGGCTGACCAGATACTTGCCAGGGAAGGCATACATAATGAGGTCCTGGTGGGCCTGCATCTTGGTGCCAGCAAAGATGAAAAAGCATGGCCGGTTTCATCTTATGCCGGGCTTGCAGATATGATATGCAAACAACTTGGGGTAAAAATAATTCTCTTTGGAACATCATCGGAAGCTCTGCTTGCATCAGAATTTGAAAAATATGCGGAAACCAGACCCGTAAATCTCGTGGGTAAGACGGGGGTCGGAGATCTTGCATCGCTGCTTAAGAAATGCAGTCTTTTCATCAGCAATGATACCGGTCCGCTGCATGTTGCTACATCAGCAGGCACAACGGTCATAGATATATCCTTGGCAAATGTCCATTTTATGGAGACGGGACCTTTTGGAGAAGGGCACTATGTACTACAGTCTGATCTGCCATGTTCTCCGTGCGGTTTTGATGTGCAGTGCAATGACAGGGTATGTAACTCCCTCATTACACCGGATAAGGTATTTGAGGTGGTGAAAGCAGCACTGGACGGAGCAGGGGACAACATTGAATTGAGTACTGAAAAAATGGAGCAGGTCCAGGTGTACAGATCTTATTTTCAGGAAGATGGATATCTTGATTATAGACCTTTGATAAAACGTTCACTTGAGGTTAATGTGCTTTATCGTTTGATATACAGACAGGTCCTGAATACGGAGTCAGGGAAGATTGACTCCGGGACTGCCGGTATTTGTGAACGTATATGTAAAGATATTGAAGAACTCTACCTGAATGAAAGTGTACGTTTGTGTATGGAAGTCATTAGTGATGATCTGGATGTACTTGCACATCTGGTCAGACTGACAGAACAAGCATTGCGTCATCTCAGGAATCTGGAGCAGGGAGTCAGCAGAGACATCAGAGACAATAAAGAGATAAAAAATATCTGGAAAAAAATTGAACCGCTTGAAGATGAAATTAATCTCATAGGAGACACGCATCACTGTTTTAAGCCCTTGACACTGCTTTTTGATTATTCAAGGGAGGCATTGGAAGGGGATGACCTTGAAATTCTTGTAAAGGAGTCAATTGAAATATATGAAGGCCTCTTAATTAAGGGAGAAAATATGCAGGCAATAATGACAGGAATGAAATCTGTATTGAATGTTCAAACAGAGAACAGTAAGCTTGCCATGACGTCTTAAAAAAATACATGAAAGGGACAAAATTCCTGATGCTGATGTATTCAATATAAAACAAGGAGGAAAAAATGAATGAAACAAAAGTTGTAACAGAGCAGCCTGAGATACTCCAGGCTATTAAAAACAGTGTAGGAGATGCAAGGCATGTAGTAAAAGAACTTGCAGAGGTTTTTACTGAACGTATCCAGCCGTTAAGACTGGAAGAAAGTGAAAGTGTTTTCAATGATCTGACCCAGAATATTTATGATCTCCAGGGCCTGATGGAGTTTATTATGGAACTGAAGAACGGTATGAACTATTTTGAAGGATTCGGTTTACCGGCTGATCCCATAACATCCGATGGCAGCGGGCTTGCATTGTTCAATGAGATGCATACTTCCATGGAATCCAAGGACTGGGTAATGCTGGCAGATCTTATTGAATATGAATTGTCACCGCTCCTGCTTAAAGAGGCAGAATGGTTAGGTGAACTGAATGACATACTCATGGAGTATTAGGACAGGCTACGTTCAAGATTTGATAATGGTCAACCGATTAGTAAAGAGAGACCTTTATTATTTGTCCTTAACCCATGTAATAAATGGTTCGGATATATTGAAAATAAACTGGATGAGGGAGAAAATCCTTGTTGCTGATGATGATTATATAGTCAGGGATCTTGTTGTCAAATTTTTATCAGACGAAGGATACGCAGTAGCCGTAGCAAGCGATGGTATTGAAGCTTTCAATATGCTCAGACGTGAAGACTTTAAACTTGTACTTTCCGATCTCAGGATGCCCGGTGCAGATGGGATGGAAGTACTGAGGGCAGCTATCAGAACAGATCCCAATATTGCGGTAGTGATTATTACAGCATATGGAACGCTTGATACGGCACTTGAGGCCATGAATGAAGGAGCGTATGACTATATTGTAAAACCGTTTGTAATGCAGCAGTTGCTCCTGGTTGTTAGAAATGCATATAGAATGGCGATATTAATCGAAGAAAATGAAAAGCTGGCATTACAGCTTAAAGAAACATATAGATCACTTGAGGCCTGTAAGTCGACCAATGCACGGAGTTCAGCTATGAACGACAGGCCTGATCCGGAAACGGACAATAACCATGAAGCAGATGAAGTCAACAGAGAAAGTATAAAAAAATATAATTCTCTGGTTAATGGACTTAAAATTAATTAATCGTGAAATGTAATGGCAGTATTTAAGAAAAATCGGAGGCCAAGATGACCGATGAAGAAAAAGAAATAAAACAGGGTGAAGAGAGAAGAAGATATTTCAGGGTTGATGATGTGATATCTGTAGTTGCAAATCCCATTCATGTTGATAAAGAAAAGAGTGATGAATTTGCAAAGACTATTGCTACATCCCGGGCATTTTCTCTTGTGGAAGGTCAGAATTTGGATGCAGCTGACAACGATAATTCAGTGCCTCTTGATTCTGACAATAAAAAATTATATGAAATGATGACAGAACTGAAAGCAAAACTTGATTTTATCATCAACCAGTTTATGCTGGAAAAAGAAGGGTTGAATAATCCGGAAAAGAAGTTTGTTAACATCAGTGCGTCCGGAATCAGGTTCACTGTCGATCATCCCGTGAATGAGGGTGACATAATGGATATAAAGCTTCTTTTGCCTACATACCCCCCCGTAGCTGTCTTTGCCTATGGAGAAGTATTAAGAGCAGTTCCTCTGGACAATGGAAAGTATGATGTAGCTCTTGAGTATCTCAACATGTCTGAATCAGTAAAAAACGAAATTATACAGTATGCCTTTGCGCATCAGCGGGATACAATCCGCAAAACAAAGAGCGCGGAGAATAATGAATAAAGCGAGCATATTAGGTGTATTAGTTGGTATCCTGGCCATCCTTGGTGGCAATGCGCTGGAAGGCGGAAATGCCGGATCCATATTGCAGGGATCTGCAGCGCTGATAGTTTTTGGCGGCACATTCGGCGCAACTGTTTTAAGCTTTTCGGGAAAAGACATTATGCTGGCAGCAAGGATGTGTAAAAGCGTATTTTATGATAATAAATTACTGCCAAATGAAGAGTCGATAATATCGGATATGGTGCAATTTGCTTCAAAAGCCAGAAAAAACGGGATACTCTCTCTTGATAGAGACATGTCCAGACTGCAGTATGGTTTTTTCAGAAGAGCTGTCAGGCTGGCAATAGATGGCATTGATCCAAATACTATCCAGACTACACTTGATCAGGAGAACAAGACCTTTGAGGAAGAAAGAGGCAGAGCAGCAAAAGTGTTTGAAGCTGCAGGCGGTTATGCTCCCACCATTGGAATTATAGGTGCGGTCCTTGGACTTATACATGTTATGGAAAATCTGAGTGACCCGACCAAGCTCGGCTCTGGCATAGCTGTTGCATTCGTGGCAACCGTATATGGTGTAGCTTCTGCAAATCTCATACTTTTACCAATGGCAAAAAAAATGATCAACAATATTAAAGATGAAATATTTGTTAGAGAGATTATTGTGGAAGGCGTGTCAAGCATACAGGCAGGCAAGAGCCCTTTCTATCTGAAAGAGCATTTAAGCGCATTTGCCTCAAAACATAAAAACTGACAAAAAAGTCGATTTATTTTTATTACACTGTACAGCTATAGCTATGAGAAAGAAAAGGAAAGAAGTTAAGAGTCATGAGAATGTTGAAAGGTGGATGGTGTCATACGCTGATTTTGTTACGCTGTTATTCTGTTTTTTTACGGCAATGTATGCTATCAGTAATGTAGACACCAACAAGCTTGAGAAATTTGCATCTTCCATGAAGACAGCGTTTAATGATGGCGAAAAAGTGAAAAATTTTTCGGTTATTGATGATGTCCAGGTTCTACTCCCTACTTCAGCGGAGACTGAATCCAGCATAAGAGAGATGCTGAGTACCATCATAAAGGAATCTGATGGATCGCTAGATGTTAAAAGGGACAAAAGGGGGATTGTGATTGCAGTTGCCGATAAGATGCTTTACAAATCAGGTTCGGCGGAACTGAAAGAAGATGCTGTAAACTTTCTTGATCAATTGGTACAACCGATTCTGGAGTATCCAAACCCGGTAAGGATTGAAGGGCACACAGACAATATTCCCATCCATACGAAATCGTTCCCTTCAAACTGGGAATTGTCAGCATCCAGGGCAATTAACGTCGCAAAATATTTTGTTGATAAACATGATGTTGATCCTGGAAGGATTACCTCCATAGGTTATGCAGAACACAAACCGGTTGCATCAAATGACAGCCCTGATGGACGTGCCAAAAACAGGCGGGTAGATATAGTTCTCTTAAGTGACAAGGAAAGCAGAAAAGAACCGTACTAGACAATTTCCAATTTCCAAGCTCAAATGCCAAATACATGCCCAACCTGACTCAATGTTATAATTCATACGCCTGATACGTTAGGTCATTCCCGCAGTTTTTTAAGCGGGAATCCCTAGTGATGCTAGTTTTCTGGATTCTCGATGCGAGTCTACGCGAGAGTCGCTCCGACCCGCTCAACTGACCGCGGGAATGACGGGTATATGCAGTGGACATGTTATAAGTATTTTCAGCTCTTTATTAAATCTGACAGTTTCTGACAAAATAAGAACCATGACTGTTCCGGAAAAAGACAACGAAACAGAACTGAAACAGCAGTCATTGCTGTTCAGACAGATTTTTAAGAGTCAGAAGTGGTGGCAGAATATTATTGATGCAATTACGGATTATCTTTTTGTAATTGATCAGGAATATAAAATACTGCGGACGAACAAGGCGTTTGCAAATTTGTTTGACAAGGATCCCGCCAATATAATTATGACACCATATTATGAACTTTTTGATCTGACCGGTCCTCATGAGTGGGCGACTCTCCTGATAGAAAAGGAAAGCTTACAGCCCAAGTCGGTCGAGAGGGAAATAAACGGTTCAACATATCTTATCAGTTCATATCCGATTTATTTTGATGAGCATGATGCGACCGTTTATATCATGAAGGATATCACTGAAACGAGAAGATTGAAGGACCAGGTGTATCACCTTGATAAGTTATCATCGCTGGGTACGTTGACATCAGGTGTTGCACATGAGATCAATAATCCTTTGACCGGCATTATCGGGTATACGGAAATGCTCTTAATGAAGAACAAGGATGACACTCATAAAAAATACCTTCAAAATGTCTATGACTCTGCAATCAGGTGCAAGAAAATAGTTGAGAACATGCTGACCTTTTCGAGACAGCACAGAGCAGAGAAAAGCATAGAAAAGGTCAATGACCTTATAAACAGGACTGTTGAGCTTCATGAATACTGGCTTAAATCTACAAACATCAAGATAATAAGGGACTACGGAGATGTCCCGGGTATTTCTATAGACCGCCAGCAGTTCCAGCAGGTCATCCTTAATCTTCTGATTAATGCTGAACATGCCATTTCAGAGAGAAATGTCAAAGGTGAAATTGCTTTTAGAACATCTTACAATGAGAAAACAGGCAGCGTTAATATAATAGTTTCTGATAACGGTTCAGGAATACCACCTGATGTCCTTGCAAAAATATTTGATCCGTTTTTCACTACCAAACCTGTAAATAAGGGGACAGGTCTTGGTCTTTCCATAGCCCACGGTATCATTGCTGAACAGGGTGGAACAATAGAGGTTGAGAGTAGTATGGGAAAAGGTACTTCATTTATCATTAACCTTCCATGCTCGTAACAGTTCAGGTTTACAATTGAAGTGAAATGATAACCTGAAGTGTTAAATGTTTGCAAAGGCTTTTCCTTTTTCGGCTGATAAATTACAAATAAATTACAAGATCCAAATTCCAAAAAATGAACTACCGCCCGACTATGGATAATAAGACAGTAGTCTTATGTTCCGGAGCGTTACCTTAACCGGTTCTCCTGGTCTTCTCACGTTTTGATAATTGGTGCTTATTTGATATTTGTATTTTATTATTTGTTATTTATGCCCTGAGAAAGCAGGAAAAGCGTTTACAGACATTGAATGTGCATCTAGTGTTCAGAACTATTGAAGCATTAGAAAACCGGATTCCATCCTTTTTTATCAATTACAGGTGAAAAGTCGTTTTCAGAAGCATCCCCGGTCCGGCTTTCCTTGGGGGAGGATGGAGCAGTTTCAGGCTTTTTATCGATTTTCGGTTCTTCGATAACAACCTTGATTGAATCTTTATCGTTATTACCCCTGGCCGTAACTGTTGATTTGTCTATTATTTGCAATAGTTCCTTTGACATTTTCTTTGCAGGGTCATTGTCGTTTATTAACGGGTTTTTAGGTTTCTTCTTCTGGGGGAACTTAAGAATGATGCTTATCCTCCTGTTTCGGGCATCATTCGGGTCCTCCTTTATGAGTGGATCAGTGTCAGCAAACCCTGCTACACTGACAAGTCTTTCAGGATCGAGCCCATTAGCTTCAAGTTCTCTTCTCGCTGAAGATGCCCTTTCAGTGGAAAGTTCCCAGTTACTGTAATTTTTTCCTGCAAAGGGCAGAGCGTCTGTATGTCCCTCAATGCTGACCCGATTTTTAATGGATTTGATATTTTCAGCAATTATGCTCAGGATCTCGCTGGCCTTTGAAGTCATTTTATTACTTCCGCGCTGGAACATGGTACTGCCTTCATTGTCTGTAAGGTGTATCCTAATTCCATCCCGGACTTTCTCTATTAACACCTGGTCTTCAAGATCACCCAGTTTGTCTGAAATCGCTTTACTTAAGCTTTCCTGAATTTCATCAGCAGCATCATCATCTCCCTCCCGTTCTATCAATACCTTTTCATTTCCCTGTCCAGCTGTATTGAATAAATCTGCTTCTGCACCGCCAAGGAAGGAACTTCCGCTTTCTGAATAGAGGCTGAAATTCTTATAATATTCAGATATACGTGCCCTTTTCTCGTCAGAGACCATTGAAAGAAGCCATAAAAGCAGAAAAAAGGCCATCATGGCAGTGACAAAATCAGCGTAAGCTACTTTCCATGCTCCGCCATGATGACCGCCACCTGTAACTTTCTTTATTTTCTTTATAATAACAGGCTTGCGATTGCTCATGACCTGAGGGATTCTTCAAGTTCTGTGAAACCCGGCTTTGCTACGGAAGGGATGACCCGTCTCGCATATTCAACAGCTATTTGCGGTGCAGCGCCTCCAACGAATGACACCAATGCTATCTTGATTACTTTAAAAGCGAGCATATCTTCTTCAGCAATATGCTCAAGATTTGTGCCGATAGGTCCGACAAATCCATAACTTAAAAGAACACCGAGAAATGTCCCGACCAGTGCCGCACCAATGCTTGCTCCTAATATTTCGGGCGGTTCGCTGACCTTTCCCATAGTTATTACGACGCCTAGAACAGCTGCAACAATTCCCAGGGCAGGAAGTCCATCCGCAATCTTATTAATACTGTGAGCAGGAATCAGTGCCTCATGATGATGGGCCTCCATCTCGATTTCCATAACATCATCAAGCTCATGAGGTGTGACATTGGTCGATATTATTACTTTGAGATTATCGCACAGGTAATTCAGGGCATGATGATTTTTGAGAAGGCTCGGGTACTTGGTGAATATGGGACTTTCAGCAGGATTTTCAATATCACCTTCAATGGCTATAAGTCCCTCTTTTCTCATTTTTGAAAAAACCGCATTCAGCACACCTAAAATTTCAAGGAATTCTCCCTTGCTGGTACTCTTTGATGAAAGCACTCTCATCATGTTCTTAAGCACCAAGCCAAGAATTTTCCCCGGTGACGAAATAATGAATGCTCCTACTGCGGCCCCACCGATTATAAGCAGTTCCGTAGGTTGAAACAGAACATGCAGGTTACCGTGATGCAGGACGTAACCACCAATAACAGATCCAAAAACAACAATCAGGCCTATTATTACGAGCATGTCATTCCTTCCTGATATTTCATAAATTTTCTTCCAGGTTCCGAGATCCTTCTAGGTATATATTCGGTCAATGACAATCAAAACTTTAACCTGGCTTATAATCTCTGGTTCACCATAACATATTTAATTAAAAGGAAAAAATATATTTGTACTTACGTGAAGAACCTGATGTACTTGAATTAAGTGATTACATCTATTAATGTTATTTAATCTATATTCTAAGGAGGTTATTGGTATGGAATGCAGGATGGAGAAACATAAGCCCGATTGCAACTGCACGTATGAGCCGTGCAGCAGAAAGCATAAATGCTGCGAATGTCTGCATTATCACAGAAGGAACAATGAACTTCCTGCCTGTTTTTTTAACAGTGAACAGGAAGCAACATACGACAGGTCTGTCCGTTATTTTATAAGCACACGGTAAAAATATGAGCTGTCAGATGATAGACTTTATTGCCGGCAGAATGATATCTTGTGACACGGAATCTCACTTTAAATTCGGCAAACCGACATTTGGTAATTAGTAATATTTATGTCTGGTTCATGTCTGCAAAAAAAAGTATTGATAATTTTTTCAAAAAAGTGCAGATTAGTATAGTTCAATGATGAACGCATAAACCTAATGTAGGAGGAGAGAATGGCAAAAAAGAAAGCAGCGAAGAAGAAGGCAGTAAAGAAAAAAGCAGCAAAGAAAAAGGCAGCTAAGAAGAAAGTAGCTAAGAAGAAAACAGCCAAGAAAAAAACCACTAAGAAAAAAGCCGCAAAGAAAAAGGTTGCAAAGAAGAAAGTAGCGAAGAAGAAAACTGCAAAGAAAAAAGCCGCTAAAAAGAAGAGAAAACCTAATCCTGCATTTATGAGGCCTGTGAGTATCAGTGATGCACTGGCACAGATAGTCGGCAGCAAACCTATTCCCAGGACCGAGGTCACAAAAAAGCTCTGGGCATACATTAAGAAGAACAAGCTGCAGGACTCTGTCAATAAGAGAATGATCAACGCTGATGCCAAGTTGAAAGCAGTTCTCAAGAAAGCCAAGGTATCAATGTTTGAGATGACCAAACTGGTCAGTAAGCATCTCAGCTAGTTTTTTTACAGGGTTCCATTACCTGTAAAAGAAGTTAGACAGATATTCTGAACAGTCGTTGGTTGAATGTATGAATGGTGCTGGTCTGCGTGCTGTCACACGTTTTATGCTGTTCATTGCACAAAACAGATCATGTGAACATCTTTTTTGCCATTACACATGATAGCATGTCCAGTCACTATTGCCAGGTGATACTGGATCGGGATCATTGTACCATCAGATAATAATTATGAACAGGAAATTACAATTCTGTAATTTCCTGTTTTTTCTTTATTCTGTCCCATGAATTATGTTCTGCTAAACATCTGCTATAGCTGTAATAGATTCATTGTGGCGATACTAATTATGTTCAGAATTAGAGAACAAAGAAAAATCACTATATCTGTATTATCAATGAAATATAACCTATCTCCATTCTGAAGATTGGTTGAAGTTATTAATAAAGAAGACGCCCATCAAATGGTAAAGATTTTAATTGTCAATTCACATCCATTCATTTCAATATACATTTCAAAAGTAAGGATTCCTTACACAATGAGAGTCTTGCATTAAACCACGTGTCATTCCTTTTTAATCCTGCTGTTTTCGTCAGATCCATGTCTTGAGAAAAACCTTTAACCTTTTTAAAAAAACTAAATAATTAGATGAATAATACCGATAAGATTACATATTAATTAAACCGAATAACTTTTGGCCTTAAGAACTTATTGCAGGAGAAGTAAGACAAAATGAAAAAACAGATGGAAAGAAATATTTATCAGGAAGAAACAGCAGAACGTCCTGCAAGGAAATCTGCTCAGTTTCCCATTACTCTAATTGTAGGTGACAACAGGTATGCCGGCAATATAATGAATATATCAGTGAACGGAGTCGCAATATTTGTGGATACCCATTTCCCTGAAAAAACTATAGATTGTAAAAAAAGAGAAATCCTTACACTTGAGGTACAATCTCCACTTGGAAAATTAATAAAGTTGAAGTGCAGGATCATATGGCTCCGCTTTCAACAGTATTCGGAAGGCCTTACAACCAGTATGGGAATGGAAATTATAGATCCGCCAGAAGATTTCATAAACCTGTTCAAAAATTTATAGTGTATAAAACATATTATTGCAGCAGGTTATGTATCCGCTTAATCTTTTACCTTGATTAACTCTACTTCAAAATCAGGATCGAATATGGGCCAATTTCACGTCCTGCACCACGCTCACCACAGATAGGAACGGAATGTATATAGGGTTGCTCCTTTTCCGGTTCACTTTCAAACGTTAATCATCAAGTTTGATATCTTCTCAGTTTCTCGATAACATGATTTATTGATTACCTGATGACCTCATTAATTTTGAACATGTATCGGAATAGGCCTGACGATCTATCAATAACGTCAATATCTATTCATTCTCATATGTTAGTTTTATCACTTTACTGAATATGTTAATTGTAAATCAATAAGTATTCAGGACAGGTTTTTATACATATAGTTTTGTTGATTTCTCAAATGACCTTACTTATAATAAATGCATCTTTTCTAATCTCATCAATCTTTAAGCAATGCGAAAAGGGGGAAGGACAAGGTCGCTATTTTCTGCTACAGTTTTTTATAATAGGTTGCACGAAGGTTGAAAAAACCGTTTAAAATCAATAAGAGCCGGAGTGGTGGAATGGCAGACGCGGTGGACTCAAAATCCATTGTCCGCAAGGACGTGCGGGTTCAACTCCCGCCTCCGGCACCATACTATTAGTGCGATCAATATTATCTTATGATTAATACCATCAAACAGTTTTTTGAAAAAAACATACAGACGTCGCCTGATTCTTCAGAAAAAATCTCAGAGCATTCTCTTCAACTTGCCACCGCATCATTGATGATCGAGATGATGAGAGCTGATGCTGAGATCAGTGATGAAGAGCAAAGCTCAATAACAAATGCCATAAAGTCGAAATTTAACCTGAGTGAAGAAGAGACGGAAAATATAATAAAGCTTGCTGAAGAGGAGATATCCAGAGCAACCGGGTATTTTGAATTTACCTCGCTGATTAATAAAGGATATACATATGATCAGAAGCTGAAGGTTATTGAGCATCTCTGGGAAGTAGCATTTTCGGATGCGGTTCTTGATAAATATGAAGAGCACATGGTCCGTAAAATAGCAGACCTTATACATGTTTCTCATAAAGATTTTATTGATGCAAAATTAAGAGTACGCAATAAATAATGGTCATCTCCTGAAGAGTTGCGACAAGGTGAGGGTCCAAGGGGTCAAGGATTCAAGTGAAATATAAAAAATATCAGAACAGACATCGTCTGGAATTTACTCAGTCATTAAATGAAACAGTTTTATAATAGATAATATATAAAGGAAGTTTAGTCAGGACGTAAAAAGTACTTTATAATTGTTAAAAGTATTCACTTCAACCCTTGAATCCTCGAATCCTATTCAGCAAGTAATGGGAGAAGAACATAAATAATCAGCTCCATTTCTGGCTGTAGGATAAACACTTACAATTTGCTCGGACTGATTCCACTTATTAATGTCAGGTGTCAGATGATATAATTCCAATATGGGACTTCTACAAAAACGGGTTTTGGAAGTCATTGATAATCTGAACTGGCTTTTGGAATCGCATGACAGCTCCGTTGAACTGCTTGAAGTTAAGGGTAATAAAGTAGTGATTCATTGTGAAGGCCAGTGCATGGACTGTGAAACAGACTGTGTTAATGTGGCATTCAGAGAGAGAATGCCTGAAGTAGAACTGGTATTCCAGTAATATTAAGCAGGTTAACGTCTTTCCTTTTTTTCCAACGAAAAGTATCCAAAGCAGCCGATACTTGTCTATCATTGCAAAAAAATATAAAATAGTCTGTACGTTTATTTCGTATAGTGCTTTATTGCCTATCAGAACGGAATAATAATGAATAATAAATTGAATTATAAAATAGGTATCATTTCTCTTGGACTACTCCTTGCGCTGTCATTACCAGGAGGAAATGTTGCAGATGGTTTTAATTCAGAAGCATTTGCCGCCGGGACAGGTACAGAAGCTCCCGGGTTTGTTCTGCATAGCCTTTCCGGTGATAAAGTATCATTGCAATCATTTAAAGGCAAACCTGTTTTATTGAATTTCTGGGCCACATGGTGTCCGTATTGCAGGAAAGAGCGTGCTCACCTTAATAAACTGTATAAGGAGTACGAAGATAAAGGGCTGGTCATATTATCAGTGTCTACAGACAGGTCCATTAAAAAGCTGAAAAAATACATGGATGATACACCGGCTGAATTTATTGTGCTGTCTGACAGGGAAGGTCGTGTATCATCATCCTATAATATAATGGGACTGCCCTCATCACTTCTGATAAATCGAGAGGGAATAATCAAATACAGGTTTACCGGGTTCAGGGAATGGACAAGTAAGGACTCAAAAAGAGTCATCGACAGTCTTTTTTAACTGCTGTACATTGTTGACAAAATATCAATCTATGATTAGAATTTCACACACATTTTTAATATTCATATAACTTTTACAATGTAAAGGAGGGGGTTATGTATCCTGATGACCTTAAATACCACAAAGAGCACACATGGGTAAGAGTAGACGGTAACAGGGCAACAGTTGGAATTACATTTTATGCACAGGAGACTCTTGGAGACATTGTGTATATTGATGAACCGGATATTGATTCATCTGCCGAATCCGATATAGAGTTTACCCAGATTGAGTCTACAAAAGCCACTTCAGCAGTTATCAGTCCTGTAAGCGGAAAAGTAATTGAGTTTAATGAAGAGCTCACCGATTCACCGGAAATAATTAATGAAGATCCATATGGCAAAGGATGGATAGTTGTAGTTGAGCTGGAAGATGAATCCGAGCTTGACAAGCTGCTGGATGCAGGATCGTATGAAAAGTATGTGGAAGAAGAGGTGAAAGAGAAAGAATGAAAATAACTGTACTGGGAGCCGGACCCGGAGGATATGTTGCTGCAATCAAGGCTGCACAGCTTGGCGCTGAAGTTACGGTAATTGAAGATGGCGAAGTAGGTGGTACCTGTCTGCACTGGGGATGCATTCCTACCAAAACTCTCATAGCATCAGCCGAGGTTCTTCATAAAATGAAAAATGCAAAGAATTATGGTCTTGAGCTTGAAGGCACGGTTACTCCCAATATAGAAAAAATAGTTGACAGAAAGAACAAGGTTGTAAGCACACAGACAAAAGGGATACGCGGACTCTTTAAATCATGGGGTGTCAGTTTAATTGAAGGTCGTGGAGTCATTATTGATCCAAAAACAATCCAGGTGACGCTTAAGGACGGATCAACACAGGATGTTAATACTGACAAAATAATAATTGCAACCGGATCAAGACCGGCCCAGATTCCTGTTTTTCCCTTTGACGGTAAAAGGATAATTTCCAGTGATAATGCAGTAAATCCTGATTCAATTCCTGAAAGTTTGCTTATCGTTGGCGCAGGGGTAATAGGGTGTGAGTTTGCGTTCATATACAAAGAATTCGGTGCTGAAGTGACCATGGTTGAAATGATGCCAAACGCAGTATCAACAGAGGATGAAGAGATCTCACAGATTCTGGAGAGAGAATTGAAGAAAAACAAGATCAAGCTCCTTACCAATACAAGTGTAGAAAAAGTGAATGTCAAAGATAATGGTGTTTCTGTGCAGCTTGCCGACGGAAAATCCATAGAGGCTGAAAAGGTGCTTGTATCGATCGGACGTGCTGTTAACAGTGAGAACATCGGACTTGAAGATGTGGGTGTTAATAAGGGACAGCGTGGAGACATTATTGTAGATGAAAAACTTCAGACAAGCGTTGACGGCATTTATGCAATTGGAGATGTTATTGGTGGTATAATGCTTGCCCATCTTGCTTCAAAGGAAGGTATCGTGGCTGCGGAAAATGCCATGGGAGGAAACTCAAAGGTCAACTATGATGTTGTGCCCGCTGCCATCTTTACAAGCCCTGAAATAGGTTCTGTAGGTCTGAGAGAAAAGCAGGTCGCTGAAAAAGGCATAAATTATAAAGTAGGAAGATTTCAGTTCAGGGGACTGGGAAAGGCCCATGCCATGGGTGAAATTTCCGGACTGTTTAAGATAATTTCCGAACAGGAGTCAGATAAAATACTCGGTGCTCATATCATCGGTGCTCATGCATCTGACCTGGTTCATGAGATTGCAGTAGCCATGGAAAAAGGTCTGACCGTAAAGGACATCGCACATACCATTCATGCGCATCCAACTCTTGCAGAGGGAATCATGGAAGCTGCAGAAGATGTCCATGACATGGCAATTCACTCACCGAAGCGCGTAAGTTCGTAAGATCGTAAGCGCGTAAGATATTAAGTTCACTTCCCCACTTCCTCACTAAAGGCAGATTTTATGTTAATTTATATGTCAGCGAGTTATATAATTTATTAAGAGAAAAAATGTTATGACAACCCGTGAAATCAGTGCAGGAAACATAAAAATTGGAAACAGCAATCCTCTTGCATTCATTGCAGGCCCCTGTGTAATTGAAAGCGGGGAGTCTACTCTTAAAGCTGCTCATCAAATTAAAGAAATATCAGAACGTCTGAATGTTCCGGTTATTTTTAAAAGTTCATATGATAAGGCAAATAGAACTTCACTGGCGTCATTCAGGGGGCCGGGTATTAAAGAAGGGCTGGCCATACTGGACAGGGTAAAGAAAGAAACCGGAATGGCCGTGCTCTCTGACATACATTCCGTAGATGAGATTGAGAAGGCGGCTGAGGTGCTTGACATAATACAGATACCGGCTTTTTTATGCCGACAGACAGAGATAGTGCTGGAGGCTGCAAGGACCGGCAGAACCGTCAATGTCAAGAAGGGACAGTTTCTGGCGCCGCCGGATGTGGAAAACATAATCGAGAAAATAACATCTGAGAATAACTTCAACATAATCATTACTGAAAGAGGCACTTCATTCGGATATAATAATCTGGTTGTGGATATGAGGGGCATACCAGTCATGCAGGGTTTTGGATTCCCTGTAGTATTTGATGCTACTCACAGTGTGCAGCTTCCGGGAGGACAGGGCGGCAGTTCAGGGGGAGAGCGCGAATTCATAGAGACCCTTTCCAGATCTGCTGTAGCTGCAGGCTGCGATGCAGTGTTTATGGAGGTCCATGAAGACCCTGATAACGCTCCCTGTGATGGTCCTAATATGCTGCCTCTTGGGAGATTCTCTGATCTTGCCGGAAGATTAATGGAACTTCATAAGATGATTAAAAAATGGGAATCCGGTTAATATTTAATGGTTATTAGTTATTATATTAAATAATTTTGCTGCTGAGACCGCAGAATATTTAAAATTTGTATATTGGTTTTCAGTGTCATTCCCGCTTGTCGGGAATCATCTAGCCTGATGGTTCATGTTTGTATGAATGATGCTGGACAGGCCAGAATGACAGAAATATTGAACTGCGGAATAAACAGCAGGATATTTAATTGATAAATATTATATGAATGATGGATATGAATGAAATTATTGATGAAGCAAAGAATATACTCAAGATAGAGGCCGAAGCTGTTGAAGCGCTTATCAACAGAATAGACGAGTCTTTTGTTGAAGCCATAAATATTATGTATACCTGCTCCGGTAAGGTAGTCGTTACCGGCATGGGAAAGTCAGGCATTATTGGTAAAAAGATTGCCGCCACACTTGCTTCTACAGGTACACCTGCACTGTTTCTGAATCCGGCTGAAGGTAGTCACGGTGATGTAGGGATGGTATCAAAAGGGGACGTCATGCTGGCAATTTCAAACAGCGGGGACACTGACGAGATAACCAGATTATTACCTACCCTGAAGAGACTGGATATAAAGATAGTAAGCATGACCGGCAGCAAAGGATCATTACTTGCCAGGTCTTCAGATGTATCTCTTGATATATCGGTCAATGAAGAGGCATGTCCCATGGGTCTGGCACCAACCGCTTCTACCACTGCGACACTTGCAATGGGAGATGCACTGGCAATTTCTCTTCTCAATAAAAAAGGATTTACCGAGGAGGACTTCGCACTGTTTCATCCGGGAGGTCATCTGGGCAAAAGGCTTCTGCTGACTGTCGAAGACCTTATGCATACGGGTGATGCCGTGCCTGTTGTCCTTAATGATATCCTTATGAAAAATGCGATAATCGAAATATCATCAAAAAGACTGGGTATTACTGCTGTTGTGAATGATGACCGCATTCTGGAGGGTGTCATTACAGACGGCGACCTGAGAAGAGGACTGGAAAAATGGGGTGAGGAATTTTTCTCCTTAAAAGCCGGTGATGTTATGACGTACAATCCAAAGATCCTGAGAAAGAACATGCTTGCCGCCAAAGCGGTCTCAATGATGGAAAAGTACTCAATCACGGTTCTCATGGTGACCGATGATGATAATAATATTGAAGGGATTCTTCATCTGCATGATCTGCTGAAGGCAGGAATTGTTTAAAATAATTACGAATTACGAATTACAAATTTCAAATAATGGATAAAAAAATTATAGAAAAGGCCAGCAAAATTAAACTGCTTATCCTTGATGTAGATGGTGTTATGACAGACGGCAGTATCATTCTTGACAATGAGGGGAATGAACTGAAGAGGTTTCATGTAAGGGATGGTCATGGTATTAAAATGCTTGGCAAGGCCGGTATTGAGACCGCTATCATAACAGGCAGGCAATCAAAAGTAGTTGAGTTGCGGGCAAAAGAACTCGGGATAAAGGATGTATATCAGAAGATATTTGTTAAATCAGAAATATATGAGCAGTTACGCAAAAAATATGAGTGTGAGAATGAAAACATTGCTTTTATGGGGGACGACGTTGTAGATCAGGAACTTTTTAAAAGGGCAGGTCTGACTGCTGCTCCGGCAGATGCTGAAGAATCTGCAAAAAAATGGGCCGATATAGTATCCGGCAAAAATGGCGGCAGGGGAGCGGTCAGGGAATTCGCAGATATTATTCTTAAAGCAACAGGCAAGTGGGAACAGGTCTCCGGGGAATCCCTTGGTTAATCTGCCCACCATAATTACTGTCAGCAGAATCATCATAATTCTTCCATTTGTTCTTGTTGCTCCCCAAAGTCCGTTTTGGGGCGCCATACTCTTTTCAATAGCAGCCATTACTGACTACTTTGACGGATACTTTGCGCGCAAAACAAAACAGGTCACGAAATTCGGAATTCTCCTTGATCCCATAGCTGACAAGCTCCTGGTAATGTCAGCATTAATTCTGTTTGTAGACATGGAATTGATACCGGCCTGGATAGCCATAGTAATCATTACGCGGGAGTTCATTGTTACCGGATTGAGAATAGTTGCATTAACAATGGACATAGTCATACCTGCTGAAATGGGTGGTAAAGTCAAAGTGACCGCTCAGATTGCATCCATAATAACGCTTCTGGTTGACAGGACATTTATTGCCATTGATTTTTATGGTTTGGGAATTCTGTTACTCTGGATTGCCATGATTGTGGGACTTATTTCAGGTATTCAGTATTTTATTTTATTCTGGAAAACGATAGACATGACAGACAGGGATTCTTGAGAAGTCAGAAGTAAGAAGTCAGAAGTAAGAAGTAGGAAGTGAGAAGTGAGAAGTAACGAGTGACAGTTTCCATTAAAGAGAGTTTTAAATGAATACAGACTTACTCTTATATATGTTGGTTCCAGCAGCATTTCTGCTGGGCTCTGTTCCATTTGGACTTATTTTTACGAGAGGATCGGGAGTAGATCTCAGAAGCACGGGCAGCAGGAATATCGGTGCAACAAATGTATTAAGAAGTGTCGGTAAAATACCCGCTATACTTACCCTGCTGTTTGATGGATTAAAGGGTGCTGTTCCACTCATCATGTGCAGATATCTTCTCAGCATGAACTATCCGGAGCTTTCAGCCGGGGAGCTGTGGATGTCTGTTATTGGTTTGACTGTTGTACTGGGTCACATGTATTCGGTCTTTTTAGGATTTGAAGGTGGTAAAGGGGTTGCCACAGGCATAGGTGTGATAGCTGCCTATAGTCCATCAGTGTCAATTATATTGATAATAATATGGATACTGGTCGCAATAATTTCAAAATACTCCTCTCTTGCTGCGCTGGTTTCAGTTGCTGCACTTGGCCGGGAAAGAATCGAGGATGGGTAAGAAGAAAGAAGTGGGAAGTGAAAAATGAGAGGTAAGAGGTGAGAAGTACGAGGTGATGGGTAGTGCGTAAAAAGGCTATAGTTCTGTTAAGCGGTGGACTTGATTCTGCTACTACTTTTGCGGTGGCAATTGCAGAAGGGTATGAGGTTTATGCGCTCAGCTTTGATTATGGTCAGAGACATAAAGTGGAACTTGATGCATCCCGGCGCATAGCTGAATATTATAAAGTAGATAAACATCTTGTTATTGATATCAATTTAAGAGGGATCGGCGGGTCTGCATTAACTTCAGATATTGAGGTTCCTAAGAACAGACAACAGAGCACAGAATACAGAACGCAAGACACAATTTACAGATCACAGATTACAGATCTTAGATTACAGAAAGAAACACAAATTCCTGTTACCTATGTCCCTGCCAGGAATACAATATTCCTTTCATTAGCACTGGCATGGGCGGAGACGTTGAAAGCGTCTGATATTTTCATCGGGGTCAATGCAATAGACTACAGCGGCTATCCTGATTGCAGACCTGAATATATACAGGCATTTGAAGATATGGCCAATCTTGCGACAAAGGTTTCGGTGGAAGGAGATATCAAGTTTGAAATCCGCACACCGCTTATTGTACTTTCCAAGGCTGAGATTATAAAAAAGGGGAGGGAACTTGGCGTTGACTATTCGCTTACCTGGAGCTGTTATGATCCGCAAGAATCAGAGAACAGAGCACAGAACACAGAACATAGACAAGAATACATTCCATGTGGCAAATGTGACAGTTGTATTCTCCGGGCCAGGGGCTTTGAAGAAGCCGGATTATCAGATCCTCTGAAACCTCCTGTGGAGTGAATATATCGAAGTTGATCTTCGATAGACGGAATTATATTATTTGCATTTTCAGTCCCTCACCACAGGCCCACACAAATCTTATTGAGCAGATCGACAAATTAGAGGTTTTTAAAACATTGATTATATTTTTCAATTGCACAAATAGATCATTTAGTGATAAATTATAGATGTAGGCGTTTTCTATCGTTGATCATTTAAAAAGCTCTCTTTCATAAATAAAATACTGATGTTAAGTGAACCAGACTGTGATTGAGTCTGAAACATTATGAAAAACAGAAGAAACTATTACCGCATACTTCAGGTTCAGCCGGATGCTCCTCTTGAAATAATCCGTGCAAGTTATCGCACGATTATGAGGGAATTGATGGGGCACCCGGATTTTGGAGGTGATCATCATGATGCCATTATTTTTAATGAAGCTTATGCGACGTTGAGTGATAGTGTTAAACGTGCTGAATATGACAAAAAATATTTAAAATATATTTCTAATAAAACAGCAGATGAATTAAATATCAGAAAAGAGTCTTCTACAAATATTAACGACCCTCTCCGAACAAGACCTTTTACCCGTCAAACAAAAGATGTTAAGGACAGTCAGGATTATACGGACCTGAAATCAAAAAAAACTCAAAAGGCATATTGTGAGAACTTTTATCGTGCTGTTAATCGTGTGAAAATGAAAGGAACAGAGCTGTACTATTTCACCTCTTCAAATAAAAAACGGCAAGCAAAAATACTGGACCTGTCTCCAAAAGGAATTCGTTTTACCAGCACAGAGAAATTGACTCGTGAGTCAAATATTAAGATAGGATGTTCTTTATTTAAAGCTGAAGCTGAGGTGGTAAATTATAATCAGGACCTCTCAAGTGACAGGCCCGTTTATTCAGTTGGGGCCCGCTTCCTCAAGGTTAAGTTTAAGAATCAGACAAGCTCTTTTTATTCTAAATTCGTATAATTACCATATAGAATCTGTCCTCATATGCCTGCTTGGAGGTATAATTGGCGCCGCTCTCGGTACAGGTTCTGTTGTTGCCATATCGCATCTGAGCAATAAACCCATACTTCTGGCTACTGAATATATTGGAATAGCATTGTGCATATCCATTATCGTCGGTATTGTATCGGGCATTTACCCTGCGGCCAGAGCAGCGTCCATGGACCCGGTGGATGCCCTGCGATTTGAATAAATAATAACGTTGCAGCATTAATAGGTATCTGGATTAGTAGTTTAAAAAGATCAGTCGAACAGAATGTTATCTGTATTTCAATCCAACAGATATCCAGAAGAATGGATTTATTACTCTTATTAATGAAGATGCTCTGTTAGACTTGTAAACAGCAATCGCCCGGTCTATATAATCTATTGCTATATCCGGTTCAATATCATTACGGCCAAGATTGAAAATATTAAGTATCAAATTTATATTTTTGCCGTGTTCCCTGACAGATACCGAAGGGGTAGAGACAGTATAGGTTTTTATTCCTGCATGACTTATTATTGCGTAAGCATTCTTTATGATCAGATTAATGCTTTTCTTTGCATCTGCTGCTTCCGGCTTTTCATTATACGTACCGGATACCATATTGAGTATGCTGTTATCAAAATATGTTTGCACCAATGACCGAAATTGTGTTAATAATTTTAGTCGTGCCCTGTTTTCCCAGTAGGGTATATCTTTATAATTTTTTCTTGCCTGCTTCATTAATTTTCTAACGTATTTGTATTCGATCCGTATTTGATATGCAGGATATTTTCTGCCTGTACCTATTATTCGGTCTGGAAGTCGCAATTCTTGATGTATCGGGCATCAGTCGGACATTTCACGTTTTCGCGCTTTTTGTAATTTATATCACGGATTTTCAATGAAAAAAAAGATTATCTTATTACATTAATGACCCGCAACTAATGATGGCAGGAGATTATTGTAATACTCAAGAATACATGAGGATGTTCCGGTAATGTTAATGATATTAATTAAATTCAGGAGGTAATGTATGCTTAAAAAATGGGGATCAGAAAAAAGTAATGGTAATTCTGATAGTTCTAAAAAGGACATTCAGAAGGATATTGATGATAATGCAGAAAATGTGACATCCGATAAAGGCACTGGTGACAGAAAGGTAAATAACATCCTCAAGGGATGCAAAGTAACAGGAAATATCAATGTAACCTGTGACATGGTATTAAGTGGAGATGTGGAAGGTAATATAATGTAAGGGCAATATTGAGTCCGGGAGTGGAGATGTTGACATCAGGGGAGAGTTAAGGAAAGGAAACATAACAACAGGCGGCAATGTATCAATCTCCGGAAAATTCACCGGAGGAGAAGTAAAAGCAAAGGGCAAGATATTTGTAAACTGTGAATTTACAGGTAAGCTGGAAGGAAATGAGATCGAAATCGGTGCGAATGCTCATGTCAGGGGAGAATTATTTTACACAGAGTATATCTCGGTGGCCAGAGGTGCCAAAGTGGAAGTACATCTTTGTCGTATCCCGGATGAGAGTAAAGGAGAAAATAAAACGCAGCAGAAAAAAGTTCCGGACATGAAGCCGCCCGTGAAAGAATTGGTTGGTGTGAAATAAATAGAGCAGTACAATGTGAAATGAAATATATTGCTTATGTTTCATCATTATATATAAAAGATTTGCAATTACATAATATGACCTGAATTACAAAAGCCTTTACAAGTTTTGTAAAGGCTTTTCTTAACTTGATCCTGGATCCCATGCTGTTTTCAATGTAATTTTCATTCACCTCAACTTTTAACTTATAAGTTGTTATATTTGTGAATGATGAAGGTAATCGGATAGTTGAGAAAATAAAGGAGACTGAAACTATGGCACTTCTCCAGGACATAATGAATGCAGAGAAATGGAATCCCGGTATTAAAAAGGATTCCAATGCAAATGATGAAAAAGAAATTACAATTACCAAGGTTGATGGCGATAACATATCTATTGAAGGTTCTTCTCAAAACACCACAAAGCATAAAGAATTGAATTCATTGATAATGGAGCAACATCCGGGTGCATTGCAGCACGATACATCTACAGTAGAAAACATCAAGGGATTACAATCTTCATCCAGACAAGTATCTGTGAAATCAGCCTCTATAACGGATACAGCTGAAATGAATTTCACTCAACCCAAACCATCTTCGGTCAGCGCCTTTAAGACAAAAAAAAGAGTGAGAAAAAACGGTAAGCTGTGGATCTTACTTATGGCAGGCCTCCTCATCAGTATAGTGTCAGGTGCCGGTATGGCTCTATGGCTGTCAGGCTCTGACAGCA
The DNA here is from genome assembly GCA_945788685.1 of Thermodesulfovibrionia bacterium. Lineage (GTDB taxonomy): Bacteria > Nitrospirota > Thermodesulfovibrionia > UBA6902 > UBA6902 > CALZJD01. The sequence continues at coordinate 51,915 of CALZMZ010000003.1, forward strand.
ACACGGATAACAGTCTGCAGGCAAACTATGTTGAAAATAGTGATATGGTCTTAAGTGGAGATGATGAAGATTATATTACTGACGATGGCGGTATTGCCATGGGAAATGAGAGTGATTTTCCGGATGAAGATCTGTATGCCGTCATGGATGGCGATAATGAACATATTATTGAAGAAGGCGAACTTTACAAGGGAAGTGAAAGTGGAATTCTTGATGAAGATCTGTATGCTGTCATGGATGAAAATGATATGGAATTAAATGACATGGAATATGCTGAAGATGATCTTTCAGATATTGCATTGGAAGATTCTTCTTTTAATGAAGAAATTGCAGTGGCATCAGTTCATGGTAACAAGCCGGGTACGCTTGAAGAAAACGGCGAAATCACTATGAAAGAGGAGTCTCCATCAGACGATAAGATAGCAGCTGCTATTTCCTCACTGAAAGAAAATAGAGACAAAGAAATAATAATAGAGAAAGAAGTACAGGAAAAACCTGTTACGCCGAAATCCACGGAAAAAGTCAAACAGCCGACGGTAAAGAAGTCATCCTCTGTATTTGCAGAGAAGAAACAATTAACAATAGTAAAGCCTGTTTCACAAGAAACAGAAGTGAATAAGAAAATATCCGATACAAAAAAATTTACAGTTAATAACGGAACTCAGTCAATAAGCAACAGTGCACAAAAAACTGATAAACTGGCAAATCAGAAATCAAGTGAAGCTCCAATTACTTCCACAAATAAAGTTCTGGAGCCTCATAAAGCAGAGCCTGTTGAAGTATCTGTCAAAGAAATACTGCAGCTGGCCCCTGTTAAGTTGAAAGAGTCAATTAAAATACCCGTTAAGACAGCATCAAAGCAGGAAAAGCCTTTTTTCAGTAATACTGAGGTTAAAGCTGTACCAGTCGATATTCCTGTGGTTAAAGAAAAAGAAATAACAGCATCGAAACAGAAAAAGACAGCCATTGGCATTACCGGGATTAATACTCTCCCAACCGGGATAGCTTCAGCTAAGGATCATGTTGTGACAGCTTCAAAACAGGATAAACCTTATCCCGGGAATACAAAGATTAAATCTCCTCAAACCGGAATATCATCAATTCTCAAGGAAATGAGTGTAAATTATGAGGACCAGTTTAACAGCAATACAAACAACTGGCCGGAATATGACATCAGTAAAGCCTCTGCAGTCATAGCAAAGGGAGCGTATCACATTGAAAACAGGGTGCGCACAGGTACTCATGCGCTGGTCCACCCTGATGGGGTGCCAATTGATATGGATTTAATGATTGATGTTTCAATCGGGTCGGTCCGTAGTTCAGGCAACAATTCTTATGGCTTCATTTTTGGTGCAAAAGATACCAGTAATAATTATGCATTTCTTGTTAGGAACGGTCAGTTTTATTCAATAGAAAAAATGACTGGAGGTAAAAGTACGGAAATGCGGGGAGGACAGATAGATAACATATTCATAAGCGGGGACTCTCAAAAGTCAATGAAAATAGTAAAACGGAAGAATATAATCCGTTTTTATATCGATGGTCATCTGATTGATGAAATTGCAGATATTGACTATTTCGGAAATAAGATAGGGTTTCTTATAAGAGGAAAAGCAAGGATGTCTGTTGACCGTACACGAACGCAGATCAGGTTTCAGAAATAAACAGATATGCTGATGTATTTCACCATAAGTACAACTAAACATAACAGGGTAAAACCTTCAATATACATTAAAGAAAAGTTCATATATGCATAGTTGTGAGCTGTGTCCGGCTTACTGCCGGAGTAAATTAAAAAATGAGAGGTGATCAGATGAGAAAAATTGGCTGCATAATTCTTTCAGGTTTTTTAATGGCTGTTTTAATAACGGCACATGCATCTTTTGCACAGGATAATGGGTCCGGGATATCTTCTACTTTAAGAGAGATGTCTGTCGTGTATGAGGACAAGTTCGATACACACTCCAACAACTGGCCTGAATATGAAAACAGTTTATCTTCGGCCCTGATAAATGATGGAGAATACCATATTGAAAATAATGAAAAAGGGAGCCTGCATGTTGTTCTGCATCCTAATGGTATTTCCATGGGAATGGACTCCATGATTCAGGTCTCGATCAGTGATATTCGGGGGGCAGGAAGGTATTCTTACGGGTTTGTCTTTGGTGCTAAAGACACGTCCAATAACTATTCACTCCAGGTCACGAACGAAAATCTGTATATCGTCGAAAAAATGGTCAATGGAAAACGTAAAGAAGTTGCAAGAGGGCCGATCGACAATGTTTTTTCCAGCGACAGTTTTGGCAAGACCCTTAAGCTGGTAAAACAGCGGGATAAAATAAGGTTTTATGTCGATGATAACTATGTTGACGAGCTGCTCATTTCCGACGCCAAATTTCCGGGAGACCTGGTCGGGTTCCTTGTCAGTGGCAGGGCAAAAATATCGGTAGACTGGACGAGGACACAGATTAAATACAAAGGGTAGAAGCTGTAATATAAGCAGGATCAGGCGTATATTGAGTTATTGATTAAATTATGACGTAAATGTATTTACTCAGGGGCGGTTTTCAAACCTCATATCATAAATCAAGGGAGGATCCCTCGTTCCCTACTTATGAATGATGTTATGAATTTAAAATATTTCTTTCAATTGCTTCTCCGGCAATATGATCTCCGAGTGCCCGGTAAGCCTCAAACTGGGCGTCATCAAAGAATTGATCTGCTGTTGTCTGATGAGGGAAGTCCGCGTTGTCTTTTTGGTAATTCTTCACATGAACAGGCAGTTTATATTTCCTTTTCACATTCTTTCCATATTTTTCTTTTTCTAATACGATTTCAGGCTCACTCAATGATGATTTTAGATAGATAAGTCTTCCGTCCTTTTCTTCATCATATTCTACATCATTCCCTTTATGGGGTGGATATTTGATAGTTCCTATGGCAACGCTGCTCTTACTCAATTGATACGTTCCGTCCTTATTTTTCTCAGGAACAATTTTGGACAGATCGATATCAATCTTTATGTTCTCTTCAATATAGGCCATTCTCACGACATTGTTAAAGGATGTAAAACTGTAATTGCCGTCATCCTCACCATCGCAAATGACGATCAACTTGACGCGCCTTTGCAGGAGAGGCAGAAACCCGAGATTATCGCCTGTGTGTCCGCCATCGGATACATTAACAAGACGCTTACGTGCATCACACAAATCAAATAGCTCATATCCCAGCCACATTGGCCAGTATGTTGGCCAGTGTATCGGTTTTTTCACGCGTTTATTGGTTTTTTTTGTCAGACAACACCAGAGATTTACAATCCATGTTGGCCAGTAAATTGGTTCTGTCTCAGTTTTAGAGCCTCTTTTTCTAACGTAGCTCCAGTGATCTGTATCCCACATTCGCCAGTATATTGGTTTTTTTTCTGGATTAACTTTTATCTTATTACAGTAAGCCCATGGATTTGCCATCCAGTAACCGAGTCTGATATTAAAAAGAGTTGCAGCAAACGCCTGAGCGCCGAAGGAATGAAAGCCCATGGCCGAGCCTGCAGCAGCAGCGGAAATTGTCATGGCCCTTGCAAGTTTGGTTTCACCATCACGATACGCGCTTGTCTTGACATAGCCCGTTACTCGGGAACCAACATAGTTTTTACTGAAAATGAAATGTTCTGATAGCATCCTCTTTCTGTTTAGCTCTTTGGAGCCCTGAAGGTTTAGGGCAGCGACAATAATATGATATGGACCGCGATTGTTATTTTCCCCTATATCCATTAATTTGAGATCGTCATGATTCCGGATATTTTTCAATGGCATGCCCTGCTGTTTACACTTATCATCTTTTGCCCGTCTGATACGGGCGTCAGTCTTCAGATAAGCCTCGGTCAGACGGTCTCGATAGAAATAATGGGGGGAAACCCTGTTTGAATCAACTATGATACCCAGTCCGCTGAATATAAGAAAGGCAACAACAGCGATCACTGATTCAAACCAGGGTGATAAGAAGCGAAAGACCGGGTCAAGGTAAATGTGATGTGTGATTATTTTTGACACAACATCAAAACTGAGGGCAAGGAACAGAAATACAAGCAGTGAAAGGAGCGGCTTGCGTATTGTATCCATCATTTTACTGAATTTACCACCCTGACCTGTCTTCTGTTTCAGGACTAGAAAACTAAACAAAAGAGTTATGGCTGTCCACCAGAATTTCATCGAAAAGTAGCTGAGTGAGAACAGGAATACTATTATTACCGGTACGATTATAGCGAGAACAATCCCGTAGAACGTAGCGCCCTGGATTGCACTGTAGAGGGAGCGATGGACCCGGTCTACTTCATCTTCAGATTTAAAACACAATCCCGCGTGAACAACCAACAGGGATATAATTTTGCCGCCAAATGCATAGCTCAGGGGGAGAAACAATACAGATAGTTGGTAAGGGTCTTCATGTGTCCATTGATACGTTAATGCAGCAATTATCGTGGCAATCACTGCCACAATAACAGAGTAAATATTCAATCCGTGAATAAATTTAATTTCATAGTGGTCCTCAATATTAAATCCAGCCTTTGTATCCATGGTTGGATTTGGAGCATTCTTATTAATTTTTTCCCGTATTATATTTGCACGATAAATAAAAGATAAAGTCGTAATAAATCCAAGCAGAATAAAAAAAATATGAACTTTCCAAATTTGTGGGTATCCTGTATAGAACATATTATATAGCGGTACGCCAATCCGTGAGTACCCCCATGCTTTCAGTTCATTTAATAGATATTCCGTGCTGGACTCTTCCACGTTGCTTGCGTGATTAAGAAGCGATTTTTGATGCTCTGTAGAGACAAGGGGATGAGACAGTTTTTGCTGCTTGGAAGAATTATCGAAATTAAGCGATTTCCCCAGAGTTTCCAGGAAATTGTCAGTACCTTTGGAGAACTCTATGTCCTTGTATCGCTTTAATTTATTAACAACATCATCAGGAACACCCTCAATGGTTAAATATGATAGTGTCTTGTCGGTGATAATATATCTGTATTTTACGTCATAATTGAGTTCGTCTAACATTTTAAGAGGGCTGCCTGCTGCTAAAATAAGTAAAAAATGTATGAGAGAAGTGGCCATGATGATTAACAGCGTATACAGGACTAAATGATGGAAGATGCCGGTTGTAAGTGTACCGACTACACGCTGCAGGCCGCGGCTGAGAATGTCCTTCCGTGGAAGAATATACTCGCCATGAGTTCTCAAGTGATGGATTTGATGCCGAACACTGAGGCTGGCATCTTCACCTGTTTCATATGATACTACCTTGCCTGATTCATCAATTTTTTCTAAATCAACAAAAGGAGAGTTTTCAGGATCAACCCCGGTACCATCTGTTGCGCCAGAAGCATCTTGTGTTAACAAAGAAGTCAAACAGCTGCCAATATACCCACCTCCGGAAACTGTGCTCAGATAGTCAAATCTTCTAAATATCTTCTCCCTGATGAGTTTCTGCATCATTCCCAGACAGAGGGTTGCCGATCGAATGCCTCCACCTGAAAAACAGATACCCAAGGCGTCCTTTGAATCTTCGATTGTATCTTGTATGTTATTCTTTGCACGACGCTTGTTGATGTATTCAATTTCAGAATCAATAACTGCCTGCAAATCATCTGTATAAAAGTCATTTTTTGGATTAGTTTCAGAGTTCATATCAAATCCCTTTCATATACAGGTTTAGTCCTATCTCTTTCTGTTCACCGGGTTTGAAAATAACTATCATGGAGCCTCGCTGACTGGAAGTATATCCGATCTTATGCCCATATGCAAGAAAATAAATTATATATGCGAAGGCATTGAAATTATTAATTATACATGTTAATGTGGGCAAAGGTTTAACAAAAAAGCGCGGTTTTTCTAAGGAAAAAGAGGAGGGAATATGGAAATCTTAAAAAGGCTCTTTGGCGATTTCAGATTCTTGATATTGTGTCGTGTTTTATCGCTGGTTGTTTTATTTAATGTTGGAGCATCTTATGCTGAGCAGGAAAATGCAAATGCAGACAGGAGGGGTAATCTGCAGGTGAGATTTCATAATGGTCTGGTGATTGAAAATTTTGCATCTGGTGAGCGTGACAACTATCTGAATCCGGATGAGGCATCAAGAGCCGTTACGCTGTTGGCTTGGATTTTGCCTACCGGCTTTATGGGAACTCTGATCCGGTTACATGGTTTGATAATCCTCAGATATGGTTGTATGGCAATACCCTCCATGGAGTGCGAAGCACTGAAGTTAATTGCGATGATCATCCCAAACTGAATTTCTGCAAAAATAACGTGAATATTGATCCGAATGCGTCGGAGAATCTGTATATATTGAGAAATGCAACAAGCCTGGAAGGTTTTTTAGGGATACGATATGAGTTTCATACACTGCAGGGAGAAAGCAGCGGATCAGACAAGGGACCGGCAGCCAATGTGTATTTTAGCGGTCAGTTAGGATTACTCACAGTTTCTGATAGCGGTGGTGATGTTATTGATGTCCATCATTTATCTACAGGTGTTGTCATTACAGCAGGTGACTTCAGAAACAGTTTTATAGAAGCGGGTTATGGAAAAAATGATTTATTTGAAAAAAACAGAAACCGGAGGTTTAAAGTTAATGCCATGGCAATGTGGCGTTCCAGCAAAATAGTGAAAGAGGTACCATTACTGGCACAATTTGCTATCTTTGCAAAGATAGCCGCTGATAC
>CALZMZ010000004.1 GCA_945788685.1 Thermodesulfovibrionia bacterium
GCATTGCAGCGCAATATTAATTGGTAGTAGACCGGAAACTCAAACATTAAACAATCATTCCCCCTGTCTGTTGAGGGGGTCGGTGCGGACCTTACTTCAAGAGGCCTGTGAAACAGTCACGGACTGTAGGAAAGTTCCTCAGATATTAAGATCAGGTAGCACCTCATGTTCAAGTCATAAGATGAACGTATCATTTCCTCTTTTTCTTGCCTGCATATTAATTTGATACAGTACGTAATGAGGATGTTTTATATGATTTCTGATATATTAGAGTCTGTTACCTTAATAATACTGCATAAGAACAGACTGGTTATATGAAATTTGAAAAACCTGATAAAACTGATATTCCAAGAGCAATATCAGAGAAAGCCAAAGATCCAAAATGGAGAATGATCACGGTCTTTGTTATAACTACTTTAATTATATATACATGGAGCATGTACAGCAGTCTCAATGTCCAGAATTCATATAATATCAGTTACAGTCAGTTTATTGAGGAACTGGATAATAAGAATATTGAATCCGTCACAATAAAAAATCTCCAGGTAAAGGGCAAATTAATTGAAGTATCCGAGATTTACTTGACGAATGCAAAGCAGCCTGTCCCGGTAACATATTTTCTGACCTACCTGCCCTCTTTCCAGGGTGATGATCTCATAACGACACTTAATGAAAAAGGGGTAATAGTCAATATTGAATCACCTGATGAACTGTCCCCTTTCTGGCAGTTTATACTGGGGCTGCTTCCATGGGTGCTGATAATCGGTATATGGGTGCTGATCATGAGAAGGGCGCAGGGAGTTCAGGGTGGACCAGGAGGACTTTTTTCTTTTGGAGCGAGCAAGGCCAAACTCCATGATGTACAAAAACCCCAGGTCACCTTTGAAGATGTGGCCGGGATGGAAAATGTAAAAAAAGACATGAAAGAGACTATAGAGTTTCTGAAGGATCCGGAACGATTCAAAAGACTTGGAGCCAAGGTCCCGAGAGGAGTCCTTCTTATTGGCCCCCCGGGAACGGGTAAAACACTTCTTGCCAGGGCAACGGCAGGTGAAGCAGGAGTGCCTTTTTACAGTATCAGTGCGTCTGAATTCATTGAGATGTTTGTCGGTGTTGGAGCATCCCGTGTGAGGGACATGTTCAAGAAGGCCAAGGAGTCCCATCCCAGTATCATATTTATCGATGAGATTGATTCTGTTGGACGCACAAGGGGCGCCGGCCTTGGTGGCGGTCATGATGAACGGGAACAGACTCTTAATCAGTTGTTGAGTGAACTGGATGGCTTTGAACAGCATGATGAGGTGATCGTCATTGCAGCAACAAACAGACCTGATGTTCTTGATCCTGCCCTGCTGAGACCGGGACGTTTTGACAGGCATGTTGTTATTGACAAGCCAGGAATGAAAGACCGTCAATTCATCCTTGAGGTTCATGTCAAAAATAAAGTCTTATCTGATGATATTGATCTGGAGAAGATAGCAAGAGGCACGCCCGGCATGTCAGGAGCTGACCTTGAAAATCTGGCCAATGAAGCAGCCCTGATAGCCATCAGAAAAAACAAGGACAAAATTGAAACCGATGATTTTGAAGAAGCACGTGACAAAATTCTTATGGGCGCCGTCAGAGAAGATACAATAAGCGAGATGGAAAAAAAGATAACCGCTTATCATGAAGCAGGCCATGCACTGGTTGCCCATGAACTGCCGGGATCAGACCCCATACACAAGGTCAGCATAATTCCCCGCGGCATGGCAATGGGTGTCACACAGCAGCTCCCTGAAGAGGACAGGCATTATTATCCAATGTCATACTTGATGAACAGACTCAGTGTGGCCCTTGCCGGCAGGGTAGCTGAAAAGATTATCTTTAATGACCTGAGCACAGGCGCCCAGAATGATCTGAAGCAGGCATCTTCCTTAGCAGAAAAAATGGTTGCCCAGTGGGGAATGAGTGACAAGGTCGGCCCTGTCAGCCTGGGCCGGGGCGAAGAACATCCATTTCTGGGAAGAGAGCTTGCATCGCCCAAGCATTACAGCGATGACCTGGCATGGCTGATGGACCAGGAAATTCAGCGTATCATTATTGAAGCAGAATCAAAGGCAGAAGATATTTTAAATACCAACAGGACAGTCCTGGAAAATCTGGCTCAGGAACTTTTAAAAGAAGAGGTCCTGGACAAGGAAGATGTAGACAGGATTATTAAGGAAACTAAAGAATCATCCATCTAACAAAGCCTTATTCAATTCATCAACTCTTACTGTCATAATATCAATGCAGAATTTAATTGAACAGGAATTCAATCTCAGGCAGGATTTAATTTATCTTAATCACGCCGCAGTATCTCCATGGCCTGTGAGGACAGCAAAAGCTGTTCAGGAATTTGCCGGAGAAAACATGATTGAGGGTTCTCTGCAATACCCTGAATGGCTGAAAAAGGAGTCAGAGTTGCGCAGACAGGCACGGTTAATTCTGAATGCCGCTTCAGTGAACGATATCGCTCTTCTCAAAAACACATCTGAAGCATTGTCTGTTGTAGCCTATGGTCTGGACTGGAAAGAAGGAGATAATATTGTCAGCAGTGATCAGGAGTTTCCCTCTAACAGGATAGTGTGGGAATCACTGTCTTCACGGGGTGTTGAGTTTCGAGAGGCTGATCTGGGCAGCAGCAGCTCTCCTGAGGACTCACTGTTTTCGCTGGTTGATAAGAAGACAAAATTAATCACTGTCAGCTCTGTCCAGTTTGCTTCAGGATTGAGAGTGGACCTGAAAAAGATAGGTGAGTTCTGCAGGGAAAAATCGATTCTGTTTTGTGTTGACGCTATCCAGAGCCTGGGGGCTTTACAATTTGATGTGCAGGACATACATGCAGATTTTGTTATGGCTGACGGACATAAATGGATGCTTGGCCCTGAGGGCCTCGCAATTTTTTATACGAAATCCGAATCCAGAGAAAAACTTACGCTTAATCAGTTTGGCTGGCATATGGTTGAAGCTCATGGTGACTTTGACAGAAGAGACTGGGAAATGGCCGGATCTGCCCGTCGCTTTGAATGCGGCAGCCCTAATATGCTTGGCATTCATGCCCTTCATGCCAGCCTGTCACTACTGCTTGAGATGGGAATGGAACATGTTGAAAAAGAAGTCCTCAGAAGAACTGAATATTTTATTGAAAAGATACTTGCTAATGATGATCTTGAATTAATAACTTCAGATGCAGAGAACAGATATGCGGGAATAATTACCTTCAAAAAAAATAATATCTATAATGAAGGACTATTTCAATATTTAATTGACAACAATATTTTCTGTGCCTGTCGCGGCGGTGGCATCCGCCTGTCACCACATTTTTACACACCTGTTACACAGCTTGATCAGGCCCTCGATTTCATCCTTAATTACTCCCGGTAAAAATCTATAAGAAGAGAAACTTCCCTGCGGTATGTGTCTATACAGCGCTCTTAAAGCTGTCAACTATCTGAAAATATTTTGCGGGGGGATTAAAAATTTCGACTCCCATTGAGTCATAAAAGCCACTTGTTATTTTTGTCCATTTAACTCTGCCTGAAATCTCCAGCTCATCATCCTTGATCGGGACAAGAAGGTTAGTTTCCCAATTATCAGGGAGGTTTACACCGGCACTGATACACATGCCTTTTTCAGATACATCTGTTGCAAGTCCATAGCAGGTTGAATTATTGTAATTGAATTTTACTACCAGGCACGATTTTACTCTCTTGAATGCTCTTTCTTTCAGTAATTTTTTTTTCATGTAACCAGGCCTATATGAAGTGTAATAGGTATAGTCTATAAAGCATCCGTCTGATTGTCAATTTAATATCCATATATGAGTATAATGTACATTCTCATTAAATGTATCAAAAAGAGAGTTATTGAAGAGTACTTACAAATTTCATGTATTCATCAGGGGGGTTAATTATTTCCAGACCAACACTGTTTGTTAAATCCTCCGGGGAGTTATCATAAGACCACTTTACATTACACTGGAGATTCAGCGTCTTGCCGGTTGCCAGCTCCAGATTTAAAAGCAGTTTACGGCCGGGTTCATAATCCAGGCTTTTAGACGGGGCAGTTATCATATAAATTCCTGTATCGGAAAGATTCTCAATAAAAACAGAGCAGTTCTTTGTACAGGACAGTCGTTCAGCTTTCAGATTAACTACCAGTCTTCTCGCACTTCTTCTCTCCATACCCTACCACCTTTCATTGCAGTTAAGAATTATTTTTGAATCTGAATTATGGAAACACTTTAAAAAATAAGGGGGATTTTGTCAAGGATAACTTTCAAAATCAATTACTTTGAATTTTATCTATTGCATTGTTACATGAGTCTGCACCCAATTAATGAGAGACTCAATGTCAACTGCACCGGACTGACGTGCCGTCTCCCTGCTGTCTTTGAAAATAATCATTGTAGGAATACTTCGAATATTATATTGTGCAGCTATGCCCTGTTCTTTTTCTGTATCAAGTTTTGCAACCCTCACGTAAGGCTCAAGCCTGGCAGCTGCCTGTTCCAATATGGGAGCCATCATTTTACACGGACCGCACCATGCAGCCCAGAAGTCTACAAGCAGAGGTATCTGATCATTATTAAGGTGCTTATTAAAATTATATGCTGAAAGTTCAATGGGAAGGGCATTAAAAATGGGCTTTTTACATTTCCCGCATCCCGGATGAGCAGCAATCCTGTTCCGCGGCAACCTGTTTATACTGCTGCACTTCGCGCACACTATATGTAATGTGTCTGTCATTTGTCCTCTTTACCTGTAATATATAACAATATTCTTCAATTTCTGCAAGTTTGACTTAAGGTCCTTCTGCTGACTAAAATATGATATCAACACGTACAGGAGATATAATAATGCCAATATATGAATATAATTGTTCAGAATGCAACGATACGTTTTCTCTGCTTCAGAGTGTTTATCCTGAAGCAAAAAATACCCGATGCCCCAAGTGTGGAAGTTCCAAAGTCAAAAAGGTGATGTCTGCCTTCAGCTGCACATCAGGAACAGGCGGTGGTGGTTCTGTACCTGCCCCGAATTTTGGCGGCGGCGGTGGTTGAGGCATCTCATCCTGCTGAACAGTTTGTTCTGCTCTTTCATCATGTAAGATGTTAACATGTCAGTGACACATCCCAAAAGGATGTGTCACTTCTACTTTCCCGGGAGATTTCCCCAAGTCTACATTTATTAAATAACCTTTGATATAATCTTAATTATTACATCGTTTATTAATCATCTGACACAGAGGTGTTATGTTAAAACTGAAATGTATGTTAATAGCAGCAGTATTGATCTGTCTTATTTTAATTCCTCCTGCTACGGGAAATGCTGAAAATACGCTGATATTTCAGATACACCCTTACCTTCCATCCAGTGAATTACTGAAGAAGTTCACTCCCCTCACTACCTATCTGGAAAACAGACTTGAAATGGATATTGCATTACATATTTCAAAAAATTATCAGGAACATATAGAAATGGTGGGTAATGATAAAGTTGACATTGCCTATGTCGGGCCTGTCATATATGTAAAAGTGGTAGCTGATTTCGGTCATAAACCCCTTCTTGCCAGGCTTGAGATAAAGGGAAGCCCGCTGTTTCAGGGCGTAATTGTCACCAACAAAGCATCATCAATCCGATCTGTTCAGGATTTAAAAGGAAAAAGCTTTGCATTTGGAGACCCTGATTCAACCATGAGTCATATTGTCCCTCTTACTGTTTTATATGATAAGGGTTTAAAACTGAGTGATCTTGTCAAACACGATTTCCTGCATGGGCACAGTAATGTGGCCCTTGGTGTACTGATGGGCGATTTTGATGCAGGTGCTGTAAAAGAAGAGGTTTTCTATGAATATAAAGACCGGGGCCTGACTGATCTTGAGTGGACTCCCAGGATATCCGAGCATCTGTTTGTGGCAAGTTCGACATTGCCGGCCACGACCATAAAAACGCTCAGGGCAGCCTTTTTATCACTGAAGGATGATCCTGATGCAAACAGAATCATGTCTTCAATTAAACAGGATGTGACCGCACTCGTCCCTGTTGATGACAGTAATTATGATAACTTACGTGTCATCCTTAAAAAGGCAGAAAACATCAGTACTGTCAAATGAGTAAAATTGCCCATTTCAGATATTCACGTTTCATTCTGGTATTTGTAACAATACTGCTTGTATTTCTTTTTATTGTCATTTCTTCCATTATTTCCCAGCATTATGTGATGAAAGAAGAAATTTATGAAGATTCTCAAAGGGAACTTGACCTTATAGGGACCTTTTCAAGAGAAGCACTGTTAAAAATGGATTATGCATCGCTCGAGCAGTTCCTTAACCAATGGGCAAATGAGCATGAAGAGATACTGGAAATGAAGGCTGTTGCTCCGAATGGATTTATTCTGGTGGAATATAGTAGTTCTTATACATCTGAATCCAGTATTGAGTTGTCCCGGTCTGTTACGTATGATGACAGAAACCTTCTTTATCTCGAGATGACAAAGGATTTGACCCCAAATCAGTCAAGCATGATCAGGTTCAGCCTTCCTCTTATCATTGGATCAATATTACTGACTCTGGCTATAGGGATTACGCTTTGGTACGCGATGAAAAAACTGGCTTTAATTCCGATGGAGAATGAACTGGCAATAAGAGAACAGACCGAAAGAAAATTCCGTCTGCTTCTTGAATCTGCCCCGGATGCAATGATCTACGTTAACAGTGAGGGCAGGATTCTCATGATAAATGCCCAGGCTGAGCTCCTGTTCGGCTACAATAGAAATGAACTGGTAGGCCAGAATATAGAAAAACTCGTACCAGAGAGCTTACGGGAAAAACATATCGATTTGAGAAATACATATGCGTTAAAACCTGCATCACGTCTCATGGGATCAGACAAGGATCTTTTCGGAGTTACTAAACATGGCAGGGAATTTCCAGCTGATATAAGTCTCAGCCCGGTAGAAACTGAAGAGGGTCTGTTCATTTTAGGCGCTGTCAGGGATATTACTGATCGAAAATCGGCAGCAGAAAAAATAAGGAGAAATTATATCTTTCAAACCTCAATCAGCTCTATTCTCAGTATCTCTCTTGAAGCAATACCAATCGAAGAACAGCTGGAACGCATTCTGGACTCCATCCTTTCAATACCCGGGCTTTCTCTTGAATCCACAGGATGTATCTACCTTGTCGAAGATCAGCCTGATGTGCTTGTCATGAAAGCAAATAAAGGACTTCCCGAGTCAATTAAGTCAGGCTGCGCAAAAGTTCCATTCGATCATTGCCTGTGTGGAGAAGCTGCTTCAAGCGGCAAGGTTGTGTTTGCAGAGTGCACTGACAGACGGCATGATCAGAACAAAAAACATGATGATGATTACAGGCATAGTCACTATTGCATCCCCATTTTATCAGGAGATAAAAAACTGGGTGTTATCAATCTTGTAGTCAAGGAAGGTCATCAACGAAGCAAAGATGAAGAAGACCTCCTTAAATCTATAGCCAATACTCTGGCTGTTACCATTGAACATAATCATACTGATATGGACAGACAAAAACTCCAGAACCAGCTGGCGCAGGCTGAAAAAATGTCAGCACTTGGCAGGTTAACAGCAAATGTTGCACATGAAATAAGAAATCCTCTCACGTTAATTGGAGGTTTTGCCCGTAAGCTGGAAAAATCAATTCCGGATGGAGCCGGGGAAAAGGAGTTTTCAAAAATTATCATCAAGGAAGTGGAAAGACTGGAAAAGATATTAAGAAATGTCCTTACCTACTCACGGGAGGCACCTTTAAACGGTGAGCCATCGGATATGCAGCAGCTTTTGCATGATACTCTGGCCCCGTTCATGGACAGATTTGCAAAGCTCTCCATTGATATTAAGGAATCAGTTGATAATCTTCCTTACATCCATATAGACAGGGGCCAGGTCCAGGAGGTCTTTAACAACATTCTGTCCAATGCAATGGATTCCATGCCTGACGGAGGGACATTGACCATCTCGGCTGAACATACGAGAGTGAAAGAAAAAGATTATCTGGTATTCAGTTTTGCTGATTCAGGATCAGGCATTGCAGAGGACAAGATGAAAATGATATTTGAGCCATTTTTTACAACTAAAATTATCGGACAGGGCACAGGACTGGGATTACCGATTTCCAAGAAAATAATGGAAGACCATAGAGGGTTTATAAAAGTCGAGAGTTCTGTTGATAAAGGTTCAACGTTCAGTCTCTATTTCCCGGTTAATGGCATACAGACCTGATCATGCTAATGGGTTGTTCCATATAGCCATTTATGTATTAACTCCATTTCTTTATCCGAGATACAAATCGCATGGCCATCACTCTCTCCTTTTGTCAAATCGATTGCCTTATTAAAATGGCTTCTTAAAATGCCAATGTAATCATCAAATCCCTGATCAACAGATTCAGAACATATGACAGCTGTCCTGATATTCTTAGCAGCCTTTTCCCTGTTTCCTGTTTGAGCATAAGCAATGCCGAGGGCAAAATAAATTTTTCCATCATCAGGACGCAGTCTGATAGACCTCTTAAAATCTCTTATTGCTTCGTTATAATTCTCTTTGGTCATGTTTGCCATGCCTCTATAAAAAAAAGCCCGAAAATTATTATTGTTCAATTCTACTGCCCTGCTGAAATCACTGATTGCATTATCCTGCTGTTTAAGCTTAAGAAATGCAACGCCTCTGCTTAAAAATGCAATGTGAGTTTCTCCCCCGTCTTCAATATATCTTGTAAAACATTTTATACTTTCCTCATGTTTACCATTCGCAAACAGATTTTTTGCCTTCTGAAATAAATCATTAATGCCCATATGTGCCTTCCATGTCATGCCTTCATTCAACAGGACCTGAACACTATAAAACAGACCATTCACTAGAATTAATATCTCTTAATATGAGTTATATGACAAAAATCAACGCTTGTCAATCTTATATGGATAGTTGTAACCGGAGTTATTTTTTAAAATTAAATCCCTGCGTAAACAGGTCGTCATTCTGTACGATGTGAAGTTAAGTCAAAGCGAGCCTCAGCGGTCGGAATCGACTCGTTCCGAGATGACACATTATAGCGTTTGTAAGTTTTTCAACAGCCTGTTAAGGCCTGTTATAATAACCCATGCCAAAGAAGAGTCTGAAGACAGCAAAGAAAAAAAGAACTAAGAATATTTCCTTAAACAAAGTTACATTTATCTGTTTTAATAAAGAGTGCAAATTACGAAAACAGAAAAGCTGCAAGGGATTTGAGGGATGCCCCGGGTTTCTTGGGAGATAAACATCAATTAATCAAAACCAGAACCGGTAAAAAGCCAGCCAGAATAAACATCCTGAAAAAGCGAGTATTTTTTCCAGAGAATTAAGCCTGTCTGTTTTTAATATAAAATAAAGACTCAGCGGGGACGTAAGGAAACAGGCCGTTATATAAATCCATTTGGGAGTACTTTTTTCCGCGGTAGAATCAGGAAAGGCCGCACAAAAGGGGCATTCAATTTCATTTTCAAGCCTGTGCCCGCATCTGGCGCATCTTGTTATTCCGAGAATTTCATCTGTTTCAGGATCATGCATTGTTTAGCTAACTCCCCCTAGCCCCTCTTACCCTAAGAGGGGGAATTCCAATCAATTCCCATCCTTTTCCCTTCCTCCTTAGTTTAAGGGGGACCGAGGGGGTTACCCTCTCTTCGATAACCCAAACTCAAGAAAATACTGATAGGGCAGAAAATCATGGGAACGGAGAAGTTTATATCCTGCTTCTTCAAGTTCACTTATTACCACTTCCTTTGCAAGCTTGTGATGGGAAGGAGGACCATAGGGCAGCTTCTTTTTATAGAAATCAACAATAACCAGTCTGCCGCCTTTTTTCAGACTTGCTGCAGCTTTAGAGAAATATTCAACTCTGTTCTCTATATGGTGATAAGTATTACACAAAAAAACTATATCCGTCGTATTTTCCCCGAGTTCAGGATCATCTGTTCTCACAACCCGGGCTTCATAATTTTTCAGGTCCAGCTTCTCTGCGTCTTCATTTATATACCGTACCATTGATGGATCTATATCAAGGCCTGTTGCTTTACCTGTCAGCGCTGCAAAAGCAAACCTGCGGGTGAAGTACCCGGTACCGGCTCCGATATCTGCTATTACATCATTCAGTCCGATATTCATCTTTTTGATGACTTCTTCAGGCATCTGCCATTTATGGCGGCCGGGATCTTCAAAGACGTCGATCCACATCCGAATATCATCAAAACTCTGAGATGCGGGGGTCTGAGATACGGAAGTCTGAGAAGCGGGAGATTGAGATGCGGGCGATGGTTTTACCTGCTTTTCAGCACAACCTGATATCAGGACCGCGGCAATTAACAAAACAACAGTTAGCATTTCATTTAATGACCTGATTGACATTTAACCTCCTTGATTGAACTGTTTATATAGAATCTGTCAATACGTTCTATTCGTCTGTCTGCAGACAGATCCGGCATGACGGAAAAGGCAAATTACGGGTAAACCATATATAACTTATAACAATTAGTCTGAATCTTAAAGCGTATTCAGAAAAGCCAGTATATCCGATACTTCTTCATCCGAAAGATAATCAAACGACGGCATCCTGTCAAAGGGCTGCCTTAACTGCTTTATAATATTTTCAGGTACAGCAGGATATTTACTTACAGGAAGTCCCGGGTTGTCTAATATACCTTTCAGCCCGGGGCCGACTTTGGTTTCTGTGTTGTCAGGATCGTGACAAAAGCCGCATCTGCTTTCGAACAGGTTCTTTCCGCGTGCAATGCTCTCTGCATCTGTTTTAACTATAATACCGCGGACCTTTTTATCGTTATCTTCTTCAGTTTCATCACCCTTTTTATTTTGAGCAAACGTCTCAAATGATCTGTCTGTCCCGAACTCTGATACAAGAAGATAATATCCGCCTGAAGAACTGACAAGTCCGAATGTGAGAACTGCAATAATAAGACCAATATTTTTAACATGTTCGTAGAACTGTCTGTATGCCTTGATAAATGAAAGCTTTATTCCAAATAGAACAAAAATGGTAATTGCAAGAAAACTGTGAAGCGAAGCCCTTGAAGAGAGTTCAGTCTTTGATGAAATTATATAATGAAGACAGAAATATGCAATTACAAGGAAAAGAAGCATAAAAACATACCCTGTTATCTTGTGCATTCCCTTCAATGTATCGATATTATATTTTCTGTTACTTCTCCCCAGGACCTCGAACATGGTGAACATTGAAAGAATGGTGAGAAATAACAATACAAAAGACAGAATTGATTTAATAAAAAAAATAGACATTCAGAATAATCTTATTTGTCATACGTTAACAATATAAACTTACAAATTATATCTGATTATGAATGAAAAAACACAAGATAATGGGTTATGGGTCATAGGTAATGGGTAATGGGTTATAAATCATTACTTACCCCTATAACCTATTACCAGTAACCTTGTCTTTATTTCAATGCTATAATCTTAAAATGAAACGCACGTACGTTCTTATTTTTTTTGTTTCATGCTCACTCCTTATATATGAAGTGTCTTTAACGAGATTCTTCGCAATCCATTTCTGGTATCATTTTGCCTTTATGGTGATCAGCATTGCCATGCTTGGTATCGGTGCAGCAGGGACCATCCTGGCCGTCTTATCATCAATACGTCCTGCTGCTGATCAACCTGTGGGGAAAAAGAGATCAGTACCAGGTATTATGGCAGATATTATCTGCACTGAATCATGTATACCGTTTTTTGCATTATGTTCCGGAATTTCCATTATTCTTTCTTATCTGGCGGCAAACAACTTTCCGATTGATCCGGTTAAATTCTCATGGGATAAATGGCAGATTTTATACCTCATACCCTACTGCACTGTTTTGAGTGTCCCGTTTTTTTTCTCAGCCCTGCTTATCGCATCCATATTTCTGAATCACAGTGACAGGGCAAAATCTGTTTATTGCGCAGACCTTATGGGTGCCGGACTGGGATCCATATCAGTCTTAGGCCTGTTACATATTTCAGGCCCTGAAAATCCTGTTATTTGTGCCTCCATACTTTGCCTGACCGGTACATTCATATCTGGTGGAAGAAGGATTAAAACCGCGTCTCTGTTAATGATAATAATAAATATTTTCCTGTTATCAGCAGGTCACCATATTGTAGAAGTAAAGATGTCACCCTATAAAAGGCTTTCCAATTACCTGAAGTATCCGGGTGCTGAACATATTAAGAGCATTAACAGCTCATATTCAAGAGTTGATCTGTTTAAAAGTCCTGCGGTAAGATTTGCTCCCGGCCTCAGTCTTACGTATCTTGATCCCCTGCCTGACCAGACAGGGCTGGCTGTTGA
Source organism: Thermodesulfovibrionia bacterium (assembly GCA_945788685.1). GTDB lineage: Bacteria > Nitrospirota > Thermodesulfovibrionia > UBA6902 > UBA6902 > CALZJD01. The sequence continues at coordinate 12,395 of CALZMZ010000004.1, forward strand.
TGGAGACAGAATAACGGTAGTTACAGACATTACGGACAGGAGTAAACTGAAATTTCTCAAATATCTCCCTTCCTCTGCCGCATATGAAATAAAGAAAAATCCCAGAGTACTTGTACTTGACCCTGGCGGAGGTCTGCATGTACTTATGGCTGAATATTATAAAGCTGAAGAAGTGCATGCAGTTGAAAGTAATCCCCTGTTGTATAAAATCGTAAAAGACGATTTTAATCAGGTCACAGGGGGAATATACAGGCATAACACCTGGACCGGTCTGGGACGAAATGTTCTGAAGCATCTTAATGATAAAGACTTTGACATAATAGATATACCCTTAACAGACACCTCTGTAAGTGGTTCTTTCGGCATATCAGAAGATTACAGATACACGGTTAATGCCTTTGATACATATATCTCTGCCTTAGATAAAAACGGCATCATTAGTATCACCTTCTATCTCATACCTCCACCAAGAATAGAATTCCGCCTCCTGGCAACCCTGATTTCAGCATTTAAAAAAGCAGGCATTCATGATGTCTCAGAACGAATAATCTTAATAAGGAGCTGGGACAGCATGACCATCCTGGCAGGAAAATCACCTTTTACTGATAATGAGTTGTCAGAGATCAGGGACTTTTCCATGACGAGACGGTTTGATATTCTTTATCACCATGGCATTAAAAAGGAAGAGAGAAACGAATTTATCAAGTCTCCTGCAGACAACTATTATGAAGGCCTTTCAGATCTTTTTAACCCGGAGCAGAGCTCACAGTTTATCGATGATTACCTCTTTGATATCAGACCTGTCAATGATGAAAACCCTTTTTTCCATCATTTCATCAAACTCGAAAACATTAATGCCATATATAAGGTTATGGGCCATAACTGGCTGTATTTTATGAATGAAGGTTACATAATGCCCATCATGCTGATATCGCTTATATGCTTAAGTGTGATTATCATTTCCCTGCCGGCAGCTTCAAAAGCGGTCCGAACAAAACTTAAAGGCTATCATCATACTGTCACGTTTTCAACAATGCTTTACTTTGCAATGATTGGCCTGGGATTCATGTTCCTTGAAGTCTCCCTGATTCAGAAAAGCATTCTCCTGCTGGAAAATCCTTCATATTCTTTTGCGGTCATATTGACATCAATTCTTATCAGTTCAGGAGCAGGAAGCTATATGAGCCGCCAGTATCCATTTCTGAGCAGTCCGCTATTTCTATCACTCCTCGCCGTACTTATTTTTTCATACAATTACGTATATCCAATCATGCTTGACCAATTGGCAGCAGGAAGTCTTCAGGTAAAAATTATGTTGTTGTCATTATCTGTACTGCCTATGGGTTTTTTTATGGGCATCCCCTTTCCAACAGGTCTGGGAATGCTTGGGGAAAAATACAGGTCTCTTGTCCCCTGGGCCTGGGCTGTAAATGCCTGCTTTTCCATAATCGCACCTGTTCTTACGGTTGCGATTGCATTGAAAGCCGGTTTTAATATTGTAATATTGCTGTCTTCTTTTGCTTACTTCGTTGCGTTTATATTACTTCGCAAGATAAAGCAGTACACAGTTGTATGATTGGATGTTGCCTATAGTCTATTAGAATCTCCAGACGACAAGACTGCCTGCCGCCAGGCTCATCTCCTCAATCCCTCGACCCCTGAGAACCTTTTATAAAAAAACACTACTACTCTTCACATATAATTTACAAATAAATTCTGACCATTACACATAACCATCAATCAAATAAAGATAAAGTCAGAATAATCCGATTATAAATACATGCAATATTACACTTTATACGCATTAAGAAATAGTTTCTGATGGATACAGTCTTATTTGTTGATGATGAAATAGGCATCCTGAATTCAGTTGAGAGACTTTTCAATGACATTGATATCAGGATATTAAGAGCAGAGAATGCCCGGACTGCCCTGGATATTTTAAAAACTGAGACAGTGGCAGTTGTGGTATCAGATAATCAGATGCCAGGCATGAAAGGCATTGATCTTCTTTTACAGGTAAAGGAGGTCTCCCCTGACACGATCAAGATTCTCATGACCGGATATGCTGATCTTGATACTGCAGTTGAAGCAATAAATAGTGGAGAGGTTTTCAGATTTATCATAAAACCATGGCAGAATGAATCACTCATACTGGCGGTACAGGAGGCGTTGCAGCAGTACCGCATTATTCAATCTCTGAAAAGTTCGGATGAGAACACGTTATTATCACTTGCTGAGGCCGTTGAATTAAAGGACGGGTATACCAGAGGCCACTGTGAACGAGTGGCAGAGTATGCCCTTTTGATAGCATCTGAAATACACATGGGTGATGAAATAATTAAGGCCATCAGGCATGGAAGCTGGCTCCACGACTGCGGCAAGATCGGAGTTCCTGAACATATTCTTAACAAGAACGGCCCTCTTGATCCGGACGAGTTTGAAATAATCAAGCACCATCCAGAATGGGGGGCTGATGTTGCAAGAAAAGCTGTAATGTCCGATCTTGTAATTAACATCATTCATTTTCATCATGAGAGGTATGACGGTTCAGGATATCCCTCCGGGCTTAAAGGAGATGAAATACCCTTTGAAGTCCGGATAGTCACTGTCGCAGATGTTTATGATGCACTTACGTCCACCAGGCCTTATCGTGATAAATACAGTATCGACAAGGCCATGGAAATTATGCGCGTCATGAGAGGGAGTGTATTTGATCCGGATATTCTCGATCTGTTTATGGATTTGTGCATAAATGTCACTAAATAGCGTCTTTATATAAATTGCAGTATCCTGTCATGCCAAGTTCTCCGAATCCTATATCCTGGTCATTCCGGCTTCTGTTCTCCGCAGCACCTTGAAGGATGAATGTCCGGAAGCTGCTGCCTTCAGACTCCTGACAAGCAGGAGTGACAAGTTTATTTCTATGTCATTGGTAAAATTCGCCATTCCGGCTTGTCCGGAATCTTATCTGTAATCAGATTTCCGCCTCGCTTCGCTTGCGAGAAAGACAAAATTATTTAATTATCACAAAACCTTTTATTTATAAATTCTTATATAATTATTGCCATGACAAAATACAGTACTGACCTGATTCAGATGGAGACACCGGGTGCGATTAAATTTTAAGGGCTGGAAAAAGAACTGGTCATTAATGAGCGCTTTTTTCAGTGCTGATGAAATCAGGACTATTACAGACAGGATTAAGCATTTAAGAGCAGACAATGTGGTTTTCTGCTCATTTGAGAACAGGTTTGCCAGAAGCGGAGGTCTTGCCACGGTTATAACAAATATCCTGCCATATCTTAAAGAATCAAATAATATCCCGTCTGTTTTTCTCCTCACTCCTTTCTACCCGAATATTATGGACCGGAAGAAACTTCAATCAACAAAGATAAAGTTTGATGTACCATTCGGTGGCCGTATAGTCCGGGCAGAGCTATATCAGTATGCCTGGTCTTACACCGCTCCTGTAAAAGGCATTATCAAGGAGTACTACATTGGGGCCAAAGGTTTTTTCGATGCTAGCAACAGGCTTAAAGATCCATATATTTATGTAGAAAACAGTAAGGAACACAGCAATGCAGTTCTCTGCAATAACGCATTGTTTTATAGCAAAGCTGTTCCATCTGCTCTTGGTGCGCTGGGAATAAAGGAAAATATCATCTTTCATCTCCATGAATGGCAGACCGCTTTTATTTCACTGACAGCCAAGGAGGCCATGCTTGACAGGACATTAACATCCAGTGCTACAGTACAGACCATGCATAATTCATATGATGCCCAGATCAGCTGGAAAGAGCTTAAAAAAATATTAAACAGACCGAGAAGACCGAGCCTGTCACGGATTAGTGAACAATCGCTTTCAGCATACCAGATAGGACTCCAGCTGGTAGACGCACCTCTTACCACAGTAAGCGAGAATTTCGCAGCAGAACTGACCTCAGACATTATTCAGACCAGACATTATGCACCGCATTTACAAAACATTCTTAAAGCAAATAAGGCATTTGGAATTAATAACGGCATGTTTGTTGATTTCTCACCTGATTTTCCAAAAAAGGAAAAGCATACGTTAAATGAACTCAATAAAATAAAATTACATAACAGAAAAGCCCTGCTGCAGATCCTTGACTCCTATAAGCCAAAGGAACGGTTTGGAGAGTTAACATATAGAGAACAATCCATTACGAAACTGCCTGATAATGTGCCGATCGTGGTGATGAGCGGAAGACTTGATCCGATTCAGAAGGGATACTTTGTACTGTTAAGGGCAATTGAAAAATTTGCCGAAGACAGGATCAAGTTTATTCTTGCACCATTACCTGTAATTCCGTCCCATCTGGACTATTTTTACGAGGTTGCCTGCAAATGCAGAGGAAATGTTACTGTATTTCCCCTGAGAATGAAGAAGGGATACAGGGAACTGCAGACAGGCAGCACCTTTGGAGTCATGCCTTCTATTTATGAGCCTTTCGGTGCTGCTGTTGAGTATATGGCCAGCGGAACGGTAGTAATAGGAAGGGCCACCGGGGGACTGGTGGACCAGATAGACAATAAGAGCGGCTTCCTGTTTAAGGAAGATGCTGTTTTTTATAAGCCTGAAAACATCAGGGATTTTATCGAGTCCGGCAGTATCATGCAGTCGAGAAAAACTAATGCATGGGCCCAGAGCATGGCAGACAATTTATCTTTAACTTTAAAAAAAGCGTCAGATCTTTATCAGAACCGACCGTCACAATATTACAGAATGATACAGAGAGGCTTCAAAAAAGCATCCCGGTTTAACTGGGAAAAAGCTGCAAAAAAGTACTTTCAGGTTTACAATATGATTAATAAAAAGTAATCAGAATTATTAACAATATAGATAAGATATTGCAGGAGGCAGAATGATAGCAGAAGTACAGATAATAGAAGGCGGTCAGACCATAAGAAAAGAAACCATGAAATTAAAAGCTGTAAAGGAATTCAGCGATGAAGTAACCCTCTATGAAAATGAGGATGCCAGGGCCGTCATTTACTTTAAACAAAAAGACGAGTATATACTTGTTTCCATAGATATGGCATAGAAAGACCGTGACGAGTAACGAGTGACGGGTGACATGTAGATTGTAATCTGTAATTTGAAATTTGTAATTGTCTTTATTCTCTCGCCTTGCCTGTCATGGGAACAAATGCGACCCCTCCCATCTGTTCAACCTCAAGTTCACCTTTTACTTTTGTCACAAGAGTCAGTGTCTGATAATAGAGCGTACTTCCAAGCGGTATTATCAGTTTACCGCCCTCACTCAACTGCTTTATCAAAGGCGGGGGAATATGGTTTGCTGATGCTGTAATAATAATGGCATCAAAGGGTGCGTGCTCTTCCCAGCCGAAATATCCGTCTGCATATTTTGCATTCACATTTATATAATTCAGACTGTCAAGCAGTTTCTCTGCTTCCTCTGCAAGGTCTTCAATAATCTCGATCGTGTATACCTCGGAAACGATTTCAGCAAGTACAGCGGCCTGATACCCTGATCCCGTTCCAATCTCCAGTACTCTGTCGCCTGCTTTGAGGTTTAAAGCTTCAGTCATCAGAGCAACTACATAGGGCTGTGAAATCGTCTGTCCCTCACCTATGGGAAGAGGATGATCATTATATGCCTTGCTGCTTAAAGATTCTTCAACAAAACGATGTCTCGGGATGCTGTTCATTGCTGTCAGGACCTGTTCGTCCTTTATGCCCCTTTTTACAATCTGGTCTCTGACCATGGCAGATCTCTTCTCAGAGAACCTGTCAGGATTATTTACGTTATTATTTACTGGTTCGGGAGAGGAGGAAAGTCCGAACAAAAACAGGGAGAGGAATGTTATAAACAGGCCATGTTTCATAGGTAAACCTCATTATACATTCTATCATGGATGACATGCGGCTGAAAATTATTTGTAAATAATGCTAAAAGACATTATTTTTATGATCAGTTCCGCGCAGTCTTGACTGGAATCTGTTCGCTACAGACTCCTGACAGGCAGGAGTGACAAGCTCATTACTGCAATCGTTAATCGTTACCCGCCATTCCTTATTCGTTACTGATCACTGGTTACTCATTACTCACTAACAGTGCCCTCATCATTTTCTTTATATTAGCCTTTATATCACCGGACTGTACAGCCGATATAACAGCACAGGCATCAGCTCCCTCACCTATTACAGCAGTGATATTTTCCGATGAAATGCCGCCGATTGCAACAACAGGTATATTAATCTTATTGCAGACATTCCTGAGCGACCTCAGTCCCTTTGGCCTGCCTGCATCTTTTGTTGAAGTCTGAAATACAGGTCCAAATCCGATATAATCAGCACCCTGGTCCTGTGCCTTTACAGCCTGGCTGAGGGTATGCGCTGATATCCCTATGATCATCTTTTTGCCCATAATTCGTCTGGCATCTTCAAGAGGCATATCATCCTGGCCAAGATGCACGCCGTCAGCCTTAACAGCCATCACAATATCAATATGGTCATTCATAATAAATTTCACGTTATACTGCAGGGTCAGTTTTCTTACAAGAGCAGCCTCTGCATACAATTCTCTTTTAGACAAGATCTTGTCCCTTAACTGGACAGTCTGAATTCCGGCAGATACTGCTTTCTTCACTATCTGAGAATGTGAGAGACCGGCTGTTGATGTGTCAGTAATGAAATATAAAGGATTATTTCTGGAAAAGAGATTTTTCAAAGTATGTTAAATAAAAGGGGTCCAGGGATTCCAGGGCTCAAGGATTCAAGTGTAATGCTGAAGAACAGCATGAAATTAAAGTTCTGGTAAAGATAGAAAGGGTGCTCAAGGCACTTATTATGTCTCTGGACACAAAATCCTTGAACCCTTGAATCCTGGAATCCCTGAATCCTAAAAATATTGTAATTTTTATATTTGATATAAAAATAATTAAACTCCGGCAGAAGCACTTTTTTTGGTATCCAAAAAACGGGTATTAATATTGCCGCTGATAAAATCAGGATCGTCAAGTATATCGAGATAAAACGGGATGGTCGTTTTTATCCCCTCAATTATAAATTCGCTCAATGCCCTTTTCATCCTCATAATGGCTTCCTGTCTGTCCCTGCCATGCACGATAACCTTGGCTATCAGAGAGTCGTAATGGGCCGGTACTTTCCAGCCTGAGAAAGCAGCGGTATCTGTTCTTACTCCATGACCACCGGGAGGAATAAATAACGAAACAGTTCCGGGCGAAGGGACAAAGCTCACAGGGTCCTCGGCATTGACCCTGCACTCAATGCTGTGTCCTGAATATTTAACTTCAGCCTGTTTTATATTAAGCGGCAGACCGGCAGCGAGCCTGATCTGCTCTTTTATTATGTCAATGTCAGTAATCATTTCTGTTACAGGGTGTTCTACCTGAATCCTTGTGTTTATCTCCATGAAATATATATCATTGTTGCTGTCCAGAATAAACTCAACTGTTCCGGCATTTTTGTACCGCACTGCTTTTGCAGCCTTGATGGCAGCGTCCCCTACTTTCTTCCTGAACTTTGCGGTTGAAAGTACAAATGGGGCCTCCTCAATAAGTTTCTGATGTCTCCTCTGAATGGAACAGTCTCTCTCCCCCAGATGTATCATGTTTCCATTGTTATCGGCAAGTATCTGTACCTCGATGTGCCTCATGTCGGTAATATATTTTTCCATATACAGTTCGCCATTTCCAAAGGCGGCAAATGCCTCTTTCTGTGCCATATGAAACATCTTGCCCAGATACTGTTCCTCAGGAACAATTCTCATGCCCTTACCGCCGCCGCCGGCAGATGCTTTAACGATGACCGGAAATCCGATCTGCTTTGCTATATTTAAAGCTTCAGATTCATCAGTAATGGCCGTGTCACTTCCCGGAACAACAGGCACCCCTCTTTTCTTCATTGCCTTGCGGGCCTTTGCTTTGTCTCCACCTAAACGGATATTTTCAGCTGAGGGACCGATAAATGTAATATTTGATGCTGTGCAGGCCTCAACAAACTGGGGGTTTTCAGCCAGAAAACCATATCCCGGATGAATTGCTTCTGCATCAGTTATTTCTGCAGCGCTTATTATGGCAGGTATATTGAGATAACTCTGGGCAGACGGGGCAGGTCCGATACAGACCGCCTCATTAGCTATTCTGACAGGAAGGGTGTCCCTGTCTATGTCGGAATAAACAACTGCAGTTTCGATACCAAGTTCATGGCAGGCCCTTATGACCCTTATCGCAATTTCACCTCTGTTGGCAATGAGGATTTTTTTGAATAATTTCATGATGAGGGTTCAATATAAAATAAAGGCTCGCCGTATTCTACCGGATGACCATTTTCAACGAGAATCTGTGATACTGTACCATGCGTATCACTTTCTATTTCGTTCATAAGCTTCATGGCCTCAACAATACATAAGACCTGGCCTTTTCTTACCGTGCTGCCGACCTCTACAAAGGGGGGGGATTCTGGTGAAGGTGCCCTGTGAAATATTCCTACTATCGGGGAGGCAATTGTTGCCAGCGTCTGCTCGTTCAAAGCCTGTTCTTTTTCCGAACCGGCATCTGCTGCAACAGGATTGGGAGCAGCCGGTACCATGTCAGGTGATGCCAGATACTTCTCTCTTTTGATTTTGATCTTGGATTTGTCTTTTTCGATCGAAAGCTCTGTAACGTCGGTTTCCATTATCAGATCAATCAGTGCTTTAATCTCATCAAGTTCCATTATTTTACCCTCTCGATATAGTCAGAGGTTCTTGTATCTATTTTTACCACATCTCCTTCATTCAGGTGAAAAGGCACCTTAACGGTCACTCCTGATTCCAGAACAGCCGGCTTGCTTCCTCCACTGGCAGTATCACCCTTGAATCCAGGATCTGTTTTGGTAATTGCCAGTTCAACAAACATCGGGACCTCAACCGTAAGAGGTGATCCGCTGTATAAAAGGATCTTTACCATCATATTCTCTTTAAGGAACTGTTTTGCATCACCGAGCTGATCAGCTGTCAATGGTATCTGTTCATAACTCTCATTGTCCATAAAATGATACTGCTCGCCGTCATTATAGAGATACTGCATTGACCTTTCGTCAAGGTTGGGGGCCTCGAACTTTTCGCCGCCCTTAAAGGAATCATCAAAAATACTTCCTGTCTTCAGGTTCTTAAGCTTGGTCCTGACTATTGCACCGCCTCTGCCCATCTTATGGTGCTGGAAATCGAGAATTTCATGCGGCGCTCCCTTGTACTCGATTCTCCTGCCCTTTCTGAAATCAGTTGTTGATATCATTTAAGTACCTCTTTAGTGTTTAATTGAAAAATATATAAATAAAAGGATTCAGGGGTTCCAGGATTCGAGGGTTCGCGTGTTTTTTAAACGACTTTATAAGAGTCTTTATCATTTCACTTGAATCCTTGACTCCTCGACCCCTGTAATCCTATTCAATTTATTTATACAATACTCTTAATTACCTCTCAATTATTTTCAGTTTTTTTGGCAGCGATGTGATCACATCAGCACCGCCCTTTTTTACTACAACCATATCTTCAATTCTTACACCTCCGAAGCCGGGGAGATAAATTCCCGGTTCAACAGTAAAGACCATATTCTCTTTGACAATTTCTGTGCTCCTCCAGGACACAACCGGTTTTTCATGAACAGCCAGACCGACTCCGTGGCCTGTGCCATGACCGAAAGACTCATCATAACCTGCCTTGTCAATGTAACTCCTGGCAGCCCTGTCAATATCAGCTGTCTTTACTCCGGGCTTCACTTTATGAATGGCCCGTTTCTGGGCCTCAAGCACATTGTAATATATTTCCTTCTGCTTAGTAAGACTCCTGCCTTTCAGGAGCACGGTCCGGGTCATATCTGAACTGTAGCCCTCACACTCACCTCCCCAGTCTATTACAACAAGATCACCGCCTCTTAGTTTCCTGTCCGTAGGCTGGGCATGAGGAAGGGCTGAGGTTGGACCAGATGCTACTATAACCTCAAAAGGGAGCATTTTGCAACCTGCAGATTTGAGCAAACTCTCCAGTTTTAAAGCTAATTTTTTCTCTGTCGTGCCTGCCCTGATAATGGGGAGAAGCTTACGGAATGCAGATTCAGCCCTTTTCACTGAAGTACTTATATGGACCATTTCCTGCCTGGACTTCGTTATCCTTAACTGCTCGATCATTTTGGTAAGCTGCTTGAGCCTTATTTTTCTTTTGACCAGCTTTTTGTAAAAACTATAATTAATATTATGGTCCTCAAAGCCCAGAGTTCTGATCCCGTACCTGTCACAATATTTTTTTATTTCACCAGACCGTTCCGAGTTCTCGATAATTATCTTATATCCCCTGACCTCGATCCTTGCCTGTTCTTTATATCGGAAATCAGTTATAAACAGCGCGTCCCTGTCAGTAATGACAGCATAACCCGATGAACCGGTAAAGCCCGTAAGATACCTCACGTTTATGAGGTCCGTTATGAGGATGCCGTCAACTCCGGCTTTGGCAAGTTTTTTTCTAAGACGCGCTTTTGTTTGCATTGGCAACAACGACTGCAGCCCTTAAACCCAGAAGGTAACTGTCAGGACCAAACCCTGCAACCTGTCCTGATGCAACTGGTGAGATCAGGGATGTGTGCCTGAACTCTTCTCTTTTATATATATTGGAGAGATGGATTTCAACTGCCGGAATATCAACCGCAGCAATCGCATCCCTTATGGCAACACTGGTATGGGTATATGCGGCAGGATTAATGAGCAGAGCTGAACATTTACCTGAATGCTGTATGATCTCCACTATTTCACCCTCATGATTGGACTGGTGTATGGCCAGCTCAACCCCGAGGTCTGCAGCAAGTGAGTTAAGAGATTGATTTATCTCATCCAGAGTTTTTGTTCCATAAATATCAGACTCTCTCGTACCGAGCAGATTCAGATTCGGTCCGTGAATAACCAGTATCTTCATTATTTCCCCTTTTTCTGTTTCTTTATCCTGTCCAGGATAATATGTGCCACTTCGATTTTTTTCATTACAGGATAATCTGCAATATCACCTGATTTATTTATTAATGAGACTATATTCGTATCAGTATCAAATCCGGCACCCTCCTGTGATATATCATTCAGTACCATGAGGTCAAGTTTTTTATCTTTAAGTTTGTCAGCGGCTCTCTTGATATTCTTTCCTGATTCTGCGGCAAAACCTATAAGGAAGCGCTTTCCCTTTCTTGTGCCAAGTTTTTTGAGTATATCAGCTGTTTTAATTAATTTCAATGAGTTAACATCACTCTTCTCAAGCTTCTTCTTAGCAATTGAATCGGCCCTGAAGTCAGACACCGCAGCAGACATGATTACAGCGGTAGCCTTATCAAGGTGTTTGAATACAGCAGTTTCCATATCAATGGATGATTCAGCAAATACAATAGAAACACCATCTGGTGGCGTAACTGAACAGGGTCCGCTAATCAGCGTTACTTCAGCTCCCCTTCTCCTGGCAGCCAGTGCAAGGGCATAACCCATTTTACCTGAAGATCGGTTTGAGATATATCGGACAGGATCGATCTGCTCCTGTGTGGGGCCGGCAGTAATCAGTATCTTCTGTCCCGACAGATCATGAGGTGTCATGATTGAAATTGCAGCTTCAACGATTTCACTGACTTCTGACATTCTGCCCTCTCCTTCTTCACCGCAGGCAAGGCCTCCTTTAACCGGACCTGAAATTTCAATCCCTGCTTTTTTGAAATTCCTGATGTTTGACTGGACAATCCTGTTCTTATACATCCGGAAATTCATTGCAGGCGCTATTATCGCCGGTCCATCATAGGTAAGCCACAGGTTACTGAGAAGATTATCTGCGAGTCCGCAGGCAAGCTTGTTAATGGTATTGGCTGTAGCAGGCGCAATGATAAAAAGGTCTGTTTCAGCTGCCAGGTTAATATGACTGTAGGGGTCCTGAAAGAGGTCCACATGAACATCATGCCCTGTAATTGCTTCCAGGGTATAGGGTGGAATAAAGCGGCAGGCCGCATCGGTCATAACGACCCTGACCCTTGCACCCTCATCCATTAAGCGTCTGGCAAGGTCTGCAGCTTTGTAAGCTGCTATACTTCCTGTAATGCCAAGAAGGACATTGCTTCCGCTCAGCACTTAATCAGCTGTCTCCGAAAATGTCCTCGATAGTCTTCTTCTGCTCTGATTCACCTTTTTCACTAAGATAGACTTTAAGGTCTTTTTCCAGTTCCGTCATATCCTCGGGCATGGTTTCCTTCTGCTGTGCCTCGTCAATCACCTTTTGATGGGTAAGCTTTTTTGCCTCTTCACTGGCCTTGACAGCCTCGTCACCAATCAGAATTTTTATGGCACCCGCAGCTACCTCTTCAATGGCCAGTGTAGTTATTTTTTTTGCCTTTGATGAGGTAACAGGCAGGGACCCCTGTGACAGGTCTTTTGCTCTCTTGACTGCTGCCATAACCAGCCTGTAGTTGCCGTCGATCTTTTCCCTGTCATATTTAATCGGTAATGAAATTATATCCATAGATCCTCCTTCAGTTGATTATCTTTTTTATCCATTTATGATCTGTACATTCTGTTCTCAGCCTTGCCGAGAGCACTATGCTTTCAAGTTCTTTATATGCCTTGTCAATCCTGTCATTGATAATAATATAATCGTAATTTTCATACTGCGAGATTTCTGCTTTTGCGTTGTCCAGCCGGTTTCTTATGGTTTCATCAGAGTCGGTCTTGCGGTTTACCAGCCTCTTTTCGAGTGCCTCCATGGACGGTGGAAGTATAAAAATATACACGGCCCCCTCATGGCTTTTCCTGAGCTGGACCGCACCATGAATATCAATATCGAGTATTATATCATAACCCCTTCTGTTCAACTCCTTCACCCTCTTTATGGATGTACCGTAGAGGTTTCCATGGACCATGGCCCACTCGGCAAACTCCCCCTTATCAATCATCTTCCTGAACTTCTCCCTGCTCACAAACGTATAGTCCACATCATTTACTTCACCCTTTCTGGGCTCTCTGGTGGTGTAAGAGACAGACAGCTTAATGTCAGGCATCCTGTTCAGAAGCTTCCGGCACAGGGTGGACTTTCCAGCACCTGAAGGTGCTGATACAACAAAAAGATTACCCCTTCTCTGAATGGTCTTTATATGTTCGACTTTAGCCACTGCCATTTTATTCTTCTGACACGAACCTCTGTGTTATGGTTTCAACCTGAAGCGCTGACAATATTATATGATCGCTGTCAGTAATGATTATCGCCCTTGTCTTGCGCCCCTGCGTTGCATCAATAAGTTTTCCTCTTTCACCGGCTTCTTCACGCAGTCTCTTGATCGGAGATGACCCCGGAGCTACAATAGCAACCACACGTGCCGCGGACACGATATTGCCAAAACCGATATTTATGAGATTTATTAATTTGCCGGACCTTTTCATATTCTATTGCAGGTTCTGAATCTGCTCCTTTATCTTTTCCAGCTCATGCTTGGATTCAACCGCCTTTGTCGAGAGACCCGCATCCTGGACCTTGGCACTGATAGTGTTTACCTCCCTGCGAAGCTCCTGCACAATAAAATCCAGTTTCTTGCCGATGGTATCACCTGATTTCAAAACCCCCTCAAATTGTTTGAGATGGCTCCTGATCCTGACGATCTCTTCAGTTATATCTGATTTCTCTATGAGAAATGCTGTCTCCTGCACCAGCCGTGACTCATCAACATCTTTGTCATCCAGCAGTTCCTTGATCCTGCCATACAGTTTGTCCTGTGCAGATCTTATAAAGTCCTGTCTCTGGTCTTCTATGTCCTTCAGGTACCCGTTGAGAAGATTTACTCTTGAAGAGATATCAGTTATAAGCTCTTTTGCCTCATCAGTCCGGGACTTTATAAGATCATCAATTGCCAGGTCAACCGCCTTATACAGATCGTCCGTGCTGACTTCCGGTTCATCCATGAAAAAGATGTCTCTCTGGGATGCCAGCAACTGCACACCTATTTCTTCATTAATGGATAGTTCGTCCTTCAGTAAGGTCAGGGCATTATAATACTCCTTTGCGAGGGACCTGTTCACATTCAACTTAATACCTTCAATGTCCTGTTTCGGGACATACACATCGATGCGTCCCCGGTTCAGTTTCTTTTTAACAAGCTTCCTGATTTCTGTTTCATATGAGAAAAGATAATAGGGAAGGTTAATATGTATATCAATATTTTTGTGATTGGAAGACTTGACCTCAATTTTAAAACTGCCTGAGGACCCTCTTCCATATCCTGTCATCGACTGTGGTGTCATAATCTGAATCATACCTTAACATAATAATATATAATAATTAAGTAGTTTTAGCAAACCAGTGATATTATTTTCACCAGATGAATGTCCTAACCTTATGTTTTCTTACACTATTGCCAAAAAAACAATAGGGAAGACAGATAATATTTTCAATTCAGAAATGTGGATGAGATTGTCTGATTAGCCATACAATTATTTATATTCAGAATGAAAATAAAATTTCCGGATTACCAATAATGTCCAATAGTAAATGATCCGCAGTTACTCTGGAGCTGAGTATTCATAATGTTATCTTCAGAAGGAAGAAAGATCAGGGTTTCCAATAATCATTGAGTATTTGCCATAAAAATAGATTCGATCAATTTCGCATTTTTCTCCAGCGATTGATTTGACGTATCTGATAATGGCAGTTCTTTAATATCGTCGACCACAAGTAAGGGAGTAGTTGTTTCTCCTTCTACCAACACTGCGGCAAGTCTGATTTTAACTGCTATACGGGTATTGGGAATTACCCGCTCGAAGAAATTAGCCAGTTCTCCGGATACCATAGCGTTTATATATGTTCCTTCTGGACTATTCCCGAAAAAAAGACGTACGTTTAATGTGACGCCGGGTGTCATACCAGCTAACGTTGCTCTATTTGAATCCGAGGGTCTAACAGCACCAACCAGGAAAAGTCCGGCTGAGGTTTCGTTTATATGTGCAGCGGGGCGAAGATGCCATCTACGATTTATGGAAAAGAAAGACTCTATAGGTTCATATGAAGATAAATCCGGGATCTTGTCGCGATGAACTGCTTCAATTCCCAGTACCGTGGAAACCGCCTCACATATTTGTTTCAGCTTATCCTCACGATGTAAGCCATTTAAGTTAATAGCCTGAAGGCTTCCGTAAGGTCTTGGAAGTGCGTTTGGATCAATTCCCTTATGGCATAATAATAAAATCGGGGTTGATTTAGCCCATGCTACTCCAATTTCAAAATTGATCCATGGCCTTGTAAGTGCATCAAAGCTCATTAATACGAGAAGTAAATTTGCTTCATTAACAGCATTCATTATTTTATTCTCCCAATTATCTCCAGGAGCTATCGAGTCACATCTTGAGGCCATGAAGACTTCAGGATTGTACTGGTGAAATGCTGCTACTAATTGATTCTTGATGTCTTCAGCATCTGCTTCTTCGTCAGAGTAATAACTTATCAAGACTCTCATTTATATTCTCACTTGAAATCATCCTAATATAAATTATATTCCGGTATTATTGAGAATATACTTTAGAAATTATTTACACTTGAAATATTCAGGCCCGTTCCCTTGACTCTCTATCAAATATAATTAATGATGTTTCTTGCCAATAGCATTTTTTACCGGGTCTCAAAGCTCCATACAGCACTGTATGTTTTTTCTCCTTTGCCATCCTCAGCAACTACTTGCCAATAATATTCTGTACCGCTGCGTAACTCTGATACTTCCCGGCTAATCTCCTCCTGTGA
>CALZMZ010000005.1:0-31513 GCA_945788685.1 Thermodesulfovibrionia bacterium
TACTGGTATGGTATTATTTTCGGGTTTCTCTTTGGATTTATAATTATTCATCCCTTTTCAGTTGTATTCCAGGGCCTGTTTATTTCTGAGATTAATGTCACGATGAGTAGTTTGATTTATGCCTTTCATCCACAGCATTTCCCGATGGCCTCCTTTTTCGGTCTTCTGGGCATGTCTCTGGGAATTCTCAATGTTCATTATGTAAAGGCCATTACAAAAGATCAGAAGCATATTAAACTGCTTGAAGGACTGCTTCCGATATGCTCATACTGCAAAAAGATCAGGGATGATACCGGCAAATCCAGAGGGGACGGAAACTGGGAGAAAATAGAAGAATATATTCATCATAAAACAGACCAGGAATTTACCCATGGTATATGTCCCGACTGTGTTGAGAATGTCTTTCTTGATAAAGAAGTGAAATAGTAACCCCTCCTGAAGCAGACTCATAAATGAGAGATAAGGTCCCTTTTGTATACGGAATAAAATGCAAAAGGAACAGTAATAAACATGCCCAGCAATACAGTGCCGACAATTACCTCAATAAATGGCCCCGCAGACCAGATGAAACGCAGGGGGACCTGATCTGCCTGTATAACAGTTACAATAAGTGCTATAGTCTGCCCCGCTATGGAGCCAAGGAGTGTTATCCAGACAGTTCTGAAAGTGAGAATCTTAAGGATAATATTCTGAGCAGTGCCCAGTGTATATACTGTTGAAATTTCTGATTTTCTGGCATCAAGGTTAATATATGTACTGATCATGATACAGAATGCTATCAGAATAAATGCTATGGTGTACAGGGCTTTTTGATACGTTTCCAGTGTTGAATCTACCTCTTTCTCAGCTGTGTCACCACGGTAGGCATCAACCGTGTTTAACTGACTGCTGTAATCATTCAGCAGTGATTTCAGTTGTTCATATGATGACAAAGAAGCGGGGAACAGCCGTATCTCATTAATACGTCCTGTATGACCTGTAATGTCCTGCATGACAGAGAGCTGTAAAAAAACAGATGCATCTTCTATACCTCCAGTTGTAGGGATGATACCGGATACTTTATAGGTCCCTGAGTTGATCGAAATCGTGTCATTCATGATCTTTCCCAATTTATCTGAAGCAACTTTGCCCAGTATGACTTCATTGTCACTGATCGAATATTTCGAAAATGGATAAGAGTAAACATTTGAAAACTCTATCCCGGTAACAGGTATCTTTTTACTGTCTACCCGCAGTCTTTCTGTTAATCTGGGCTCGGAATATCGAAGGTGTGAAGAAAACTTCTGCTTTATATCGTTAAATAATGCAATCGAATAATACCGCCCTTTGAACTTTGCCGTTACAAGATCAGCTGAGTCAGTACCTTTGGGTATGAGTATCAGGGATGGTCCTATATAATCTATCCTGGTGTTAACAGAACTCTTCTTGGCCTTGCCCAGAAGATCAAGAGATACAGGAAGGGCAACCAGCAATGATATCAGTATGACATTAATAATAAAGACCGCTTTACGGCCTGTAAGTTCCTGCCATGAAAGCCACAGACTGAATGAGGCATACCAGGGAGTTGAATTACTGGTTGTTGGTTCCGTTGGTGAATTTTCCATTCTGGAGATGCAATACTTTTTGAGCATACGCAGCTACTTCTTCTTCGTGTGTTACGATTATCACCGTATGACCGCTGCTGTTAAGCTCTTTGAAAAGGGACATGACTTCACGGGTCATTGCAGGGTCAAGATTGCCGGTGGGTTCATCAGCAAGAATAATGCCTGGATCATTGATTACACTTCTGCATAAGGCGACCCTCTGTCTCTCTCCTACACTCAGTTCAGAAAAGGTATGTTCCAGTCTGGCTCCAAGCCCGAACCTCTGCAAAAGCTCAGTAGCTCTCTCGTTGGCTTTTTTCCTTGATTTCATGGTGAGCATGGCCGGTACAGAAACATTATCCAGAGCACTCAGGTAAGGGATGAGATTGAAAGTCTGAAAGACAAATCCTATCTCCTGAAGCCTGAGATCAGCCCTGTATGAAGGAGTTGTATCATACATATTTTTGTTTCTTAAAAGAACCTCACCTGCTGACGGGTTTAAAAGTGCTCCTATTATAAAAAGCAAAGTACTTTTTCCGCTGCCGCTGGGTCCCACTATTGACAGGAACTCTCCCTTTTCTACTGTAAGGTTGATATCTGAAAGTGCAGCTACCTGCTCCTTCTTATTATTAATAAAATCTCTTGTTACATGTTTAAGTTCCAGCATATTATTCCTCTCTTAACAGTCTGGTAGGATCAAGTCTTGTAACAAACCATGAAGGAAATGATGAGGCCAACAGGGCGATAACCAGTGATGCAGATACAAAGTGCGGTAAATAGTCCCATGAAGGTATTAGTCCAATACGCATGAATGTCTTTCCAAACCATGCCATAAAAGGGACGCTCAGTATGTGTCCGAGCAGAGCGCCCAGGATCGATGACAATGCAGCTATCGTAATATTCTTAAGAATGATTTTCCCAGGTGACAGTCCGATACTCAATAAAAGTCCGATCTCCCTTTCCCCTTTACGCAGCATATAGAAGATAAGAAAAACGATACTGCCAATGACGAGTACTGTACCTGTTATCCATAACAGTGTTGAGTACTGCTCCATAATGGCATTGATCTGGGTCTGAGCTTTGGCCATGCCGTCAACAGTAATAGCCATAGTCCCGGGAAGGGTATTTTCAACCTCGCTGGCAAAACCGGCCACATCCAGTTTGCACCAGCAGCCGCCCATGTTCAGGGCGTTAATTTTACCGGGTTTATCAAGAATATTCTGTGCTGCACCTAACGGCATGAAAAGGGCCATGTCATACCCCTTTGGCGGCGGATCAAGCACCCTGGCAACCCTGAATGAATTGCCCCTGATATCCAGTGCATCGCCTTTCTTAAGACCCAGGCCTGAAGCAGCTCCCTTGCCAATGGCAACAGACTGAGAGTCAGTATATCCATAGCGGGGATTTTTTACCTTGCGTCCGACAATGATAAGGTCATTGCCCTGAAAGTTTAAATTTCCATATAACCATGGCTGTATTTTTCCGGCATGTCTGCCCACCGGAGATTGTTTTATCCGGACGTCATAATCATCAGGCATGACCTCCGGGCCGTACTTCATTGAATAAAATGATTCAAGGTCAGTCCCTTGTGGAACAACGAGCATACCTTTACCCAGATCATGAGTAAGCTCTTTGATCCTGTCTTCTGCTGAACTGTTTAATGAACTCTGAATAACAAGGATGGAAATTACAAATGCCATAAGAAGAATGACCAGGGAATGAATCAGCCATCGGTGTCTGATCTCCTTAAGCATTAACATAAACATTAGTAGCTGGACCTCTGTTCACTAGTCATTACATTTATTATATCGATAAAAATGAAGAAAGTATGAAGGGTTAGCTGGATGCTGGTAAGGAGGTGCAGGGGGGTTCTGTCATTCCCGCAAGCACAGCGCGACGGGAATCAAACGTGTTAGATTACGGACAAGCCGGAATGACAAATATTATTCATCCGGGCGGGTGCATGTATCTCGTCATTACAAGTAATGATATAATGCAATTATCAAGCAATGTTAAATCCAATTCATATAAAAGGGAGATGACCAGATGAGAAATATTGTTTTCACAGTATTCTTACTATTATTATGTTCTTCAGTTGAAGCGGCCCATATGATAAAGGATAATCGACATGAAAGTGAACGCAATTACCCTGACAACAGGATGACAGGATATGAATTTCTCGGATGGGGATTTTACGGGCCTGGCGCTCCGGGCTATGGATGTGAGCATGGCGGCTACGGTAATATGGGACATCATGGTATGATGCCTGGAATGACAGGTTATGGTATGGGACCGGGGATGTGGGGATATGATGCAGATAGAAATGACAAATTTATGCATGATACAGCTGAAATGAGAAAGGAACTTCATATCAGGCAGTTTGACTATAATGAAGCGCTTCGCAACAGGGATCTGAATCACAATGACCTGATTAAAATGGAAACAGAGATACTGGAACTTCAGATGAAGATCAGGGAAAAGTGGTGGAACAGGATTGACTGATAAGGATCGAAACTCGTCATTCGTTGTTCGTCGCTCGTCGTCCGACGTACCTCGTTCGTTGTATTACACTTTAGTGATAGAGAGAGTCTGTCATTTTCACTATGCAGGCTAGCCAATTATTTTATAGCCGGCACTTTGAATTGCTCCGGTTATTGCATCTCTGTTTGTCTTTGATTCATCAAAGTTGATGACCGCACTGCCTACCTCAATATTTGAAGAACTAACACCATCCAGTGCATCCACTGCTTTCTTTACCGCTGCAACACAATGCTGGCAGCTCATCCCTTCAATCTTAATTGTCACTTCTACCATTTGATACTCCTTTTTATTGCAGGAAATGTGATTACTCCAATAATACAAAAAATAAGGGTAATAAGCCAGATTTCGGAAATTTTCAGTTATCAAGCTCTTAATTAATAAAGTTTACTCTGTCAGTATTACGATGATAATTTTCTGTAAAGCTTAAACATGAGAGAGGTAATCAGTTAACCGATTTATTTAATTTACAATAAATCGCAATGACTCTGGAGTTGAGGATTGCATCTAATTGTCAATGATTCGCGGTGGCTCTGTAATTATGGATAACACCTGTAAATAAAGTTCTTGATTGGCCTCGATAATTGTTGAAAACGAATTGAAATATTTGAATCAGACGCATTAAAAAAGAGGGATGCCAAATAATATGCCTTCAACATCCCTCACTCTATTTTGATAGAAACTCATTCCTTAAATTCTATATGCAATGTATGGAGGTCAGTGTTACCCAGAACCTCTGCCGCATGCGTCACGCCATCACTCCAGACCAGTTTTCCCGCGGGTATATCCTTTACCACAGTCTTACCATCAGGAAAATCGAACTTCATTTTGCATGGACCAAAGAAATATGAAATATACGCTTTGTGCGAATGCATAGGAACTTTCGTGCCGGGGTGGCGTATATTTTCAACAACTTTCACCCTCTCATTGTCCAGCAGTACATTCTTGATAGATGTACCTTCCTCTCCCGCAAGTGCGATCTCAACGGCAAAGCCCAGTGTAAGGATGACGAGCAGGACAGCGATTGTATAATAGGTTAATGTTTTCATGACACTTCTCCTTTCTTTGCCTTGTTTCATCAAAGCAACATTTGCCAGCTTCCCTATGGTGTTAACTCTCATCGTCCTTACTCACCCCCTTTCTCCTGATCTATAGAGGTTCAACCTCCATAGAAAAAACCGAACTCATCAAAGGTTCATCCTTCGGCAGCTCGGCCATCTTCAACTTCAAAGACCCGCCGCTTTCCGTCTCCCGATTTCTCGGGACCGTTTATATATATCTATACACTTTAAAAATAACACTGAGCTGGGTAAATGTGCTGTTAATATTCGTAAAGAAACCGTAAATTTATGAAGGTTGTAACTTGTTGATAATTTGTTGAAATATGGTTTTCGGAAGAAGTTCTTAAGATATTATATCTGTTTGTTATTTTTACTGAGTTGATCAGTGTAAATGAAAATAAGTTGGGAAAAATAAGAATTTCCATATGGTTATAAAAAAACCGATAATAGATACTACATGTAAACATAGATCATTTTTCATACTGATAAAAAATAGATGTTGTCAGTCATCTCCGGGAACTATCATGCCCATTGACATTAAATTCAGGTCAGTATTGTAAAGTTATTTGACTTAAATCCTGTATAATCAAAATAAGATATATCTGTCAAACATATAATTTTATATCAATGAAGGAGCCTATGAAATGAGTTACCATTTTACAAAAAAAATTGATGCTTCATATGATGAGGCGCTTGTACGGGCCACAGAAGAACTGAAAAAGGAGGGTTTTGGAATCCTCACAGAGATAGATGTAAAAGCGGCGCTTAAGAAGAAACTTGATGTTGATTTCAGAAAATATAAAATCCTGGGGGCATGTAATCCGTCCTTTGCGTATAAGGCGCTGCAGGCTGAGGATAAAATAGGGACCATGCTTCCCTGCAACGTGATTGTGCAGGAAACTGATGATGGAAAAGTTGAAGTTTCAGCCATTGATCCGATTGCTTCGATGCAGGCCATTGAAAATCAATCTCTCGGTGATATTGCAAACCAGGTAAGAGAAAAATTAAAAAAGGTGATTGATAATATTTAATCTAAACAGAGTCTGTGTGTACACTGCTTTTTTTTGTCATGCCCGAAGTTTTTTTAATCGGGTATCTCGGAGCGAATACAAGCGAATAGTAGCTTCGACCCGCTCAGCTGACCGCGGGAATGACGGTTCAATGTTTCAGATTTTTGACTGACACTACATAATGCCTGGTCCAGGGTATATTGAACAATGACTAATGATGTGAACAAATTTTCAAATGATGCAGGAGCTTGCCAATTGCCTGAGCAGAACAAAAACAGCAAACAGAAAGTTTCTTCCGGCTCAAAGCGAATCGACCTTCCCGTAACCGGCATGTCCTGTGCAGCCTGTTCTGCCCGTGTCCAGAAGTCCCTTTCTGGTCTCAAGGGTGTTGAGTCTGCGTCTGTTAACCTCGCTGCTGAAAGGGCCACAGTCTTTTATGATTCTTCAGAATCATCAGCAGATGATATTATCACGAATATTAAAGACCTTGGTTATGGAGTGTCAGTTTCAAAGGTCACTATTCCCATAAAGGGTATGACATGCGCTGCATGTGTTAAAAGGGTCCAGGATGCAATTGAGTCTCTGGATGGAGTTCTGTTTGCAGCAGTAAATCTGGCTACGGAAAAAGCCACTGTAGAATATTCTCCAGCTCAGGTGGGGATGAGGGACTTTAAAAATGTTATTAAAGAAACGGGTTATGATATTGTTGAATTTGCGCAGGGAGAGGACATCGTAGAAAAGGAAAAAAGGGAGCGGGAAAATGCATACAGAAAGCTTAAATCAAAGGTCATTATAGGCGCTTCCTTAACAGCCCCTGTTTTTCTTCTTGTATTCTGGGACCGGTTAGGACTGAATTCATTAATTGCGATTCCGAAACAGGTCAACTTTTTTCTGCAGTTTATGATTCAGACACCGGTCCAGTTCTGGGCAGGATGGCAGTTTTATACCGGTGCAATAGCTGCCGCGCGACATAGAACGACTAATATGAATACCCTTATCGCTGCAGGTACATCTGCAGCATATATATATAGTGTTATAGCGACTTTTGTGCCTTCTGTGTTTGAAATCAAGGGTTATTCCGCACACGTCTATTTCGATACAGCAGCAACGATAATAGTGCTCATATTGCTCGGAAGACTTTTTGAAGCAAAGGCAAAGGGCAAGACCTCTGAAGCTATTAAGAAACTGGCCGGTATGCAATCAAAGACTGCCCGTGTTGTAAGCAATGGTGAGGAAAAGGACATCCTGATTGAAGATGTTGAAATTGGCGATATCATTCTTGTAAGACCGGGTGAAAAAATACCGGTTGATGGAGTGATCAGGGAAGGGTACTCATCTGTTGACGAGGCAATGATATCCGGCGAGTCAATTCCTGTGGAGAAAAACACAGGTGATGAAGTTATAGGGGCCACTATCAACAAAACAGGCTCATTTAAGTTTGAAGCCACAAAGATAGGCAGGGACACGATGCTCTCACAGATCATACATATGGTTCAGGAGGCACAGGGATCAAAACCGCCGATAGCCAGACTTGCAGATAAGATAGCCTCTGTTTTTGTGCCCGCAGTAATTTCGATCGCAACGCTGACATTCATTATCTGGTTTGTTTTCGGTCCTGCCCCTGCTTTTACTTATGCATTCCTGAATTTTATAGCGGTAATGATAATAGCCTGTCCATGTGCCCTGGGACTGGCCACACCAACGTCGATTATGGTTGGAACCGGTAAAGGTGCTGAACACGGTATTTTGATCAGAGGTGCAGAAGCTCTGGAAACATCATATAAATTAACTTCGATCGTCTTTGACAAAACAGGCACATTGACCAGAGGAGAGCCGGTCGTCACAGGTGTTACCGGTTTAAATGGAAATACCGAGGAAGTTCTGTTCTATGCTGCTTCTGCGGAAAAAGGATCTGAACATCCTCTTGGTGAAGCAATTGTGATTAAGGCAAAGGACGAAGGTATTCAACTTAAAGATCCGGTTGATTTTGCAGCTGTACCGGGTCATGGGATAATGGCGGGTGTTGATGGAAAAACAGTTTGTCTCGGAAACATTAACTTCATGAATGATCAGAATATAGATATTAAAAATTTACATCAGGCAGCCGAAGAATTATCCGTTAAAGGTAATACCCCGATGTATGTAGCAGTAGATGGCAGAGCACTTGGACTGATAGCTGTAGCAGATACATTAAAGGAACATTCGGTTGATGCCATAGCAGCACTTGAAAAAATGGGGATTGAAACAATAATGATTACGGGTGATAACAGTCGTACTGCTGAGGCTATTGGAAAGCAGGTAGGGATTGACAGCGTCCTGGCAGATGTACTTCCTGAAGACAAAGCAGCTGAAGTCAAGAAATTGCAATCTGAAGGCAGGGTCGTTGCCATGGTTGGTGATGGCATTAATGATGCTCCTGCCCTTGCCCAGGCAGATGTGGGAATTGCGATCGGTACAGGAACTGATGTAGCAATGGAGGCCTCAGATATTACATTAATCAGAGGTGATCTGAGAGGAGTTGTTGAGTCCATTGCGCTGTCAAAGGCAACTATCAGAAATATTAAACAGAACCTGTTCTGGGCATTTGCATATAATACGGTGTTGATACCTGTTGCTGCAGGAATACTGTTCCCTTTTTTCGGGATTCTGCTTAATCCGATGTTTGCAGCTGCAGCCATGGGCATGTCTTCTGTAACCGTTGTGTTCAATGCCTTACGATTAAGGAGCTTTCAATACAGGGTTTAATGTATTATTATTATCTTTAATTACTTTCCTCAGCCTTAAACCTGCCGCTGATTCCTTCAAGATACTCTGAATTAATTATTGATTTCTCGTATAAAGAGTCCTTTAAGAATAAATGAAAATTGTCCGATATATATATGCAGCATAACTTGAAATTAGTGGAGGGATTAAATCGTTTGCTTAACCTGTTATTAAAAAATATTACACAAAAAGAAGACTTTTTTACCCAGTCCGATGTTTCGTTAAGAGAAGCAACTGAATTGATGAACAGAAATGGCAAAGGGGTTGTTGTAATCCTTGACCGTAAGAAAATATCAGGCATCCTGACCGAAAGGGACATCGTGAAGTTCCTTCACAACGGAATTGACCTGGACACAAAAGTTTCAGGACTGGCCAATAAAAGACTGGTTACAACGAGAGGAGACAGAACAGCCGGATATGCATTGAGCCTCATGATAGAGAATAATATCAGACGCATAATCGTCACTGAAGGATTCCTTGATGAATTCAGTGGAGTTGTTACCCAGCAGGATTTACTGAAATATCTTGAAGAAGATTTTTACCGTGCAACTATCAAGGTTAAACATATTATAGAAAGACTGGGGCATCTGGTTAATGTAGGATCTGATGATTCCTTAAGAAGTGTACTGGACCAGATGGTTGAAAATAGGATAAGTGCGGTTGCTGTAGTCAGTGACGGCGTAGCAGAGGGAATTATCTCGGAAAAAGACATATTGCGACTGGCCTGTGAAGATGTATCTCTTGATAACCGCGTTCATGATTACATGTCAACTCCGGTGATTAATGTGCATCTTGATACTGCTCTTGTGGACATTGTGACAATAATGAATGACAGAAAGATAAGAAGAGTCATTGTTCATGATGACCAAGGGATATCTACCAGTGTTATTACTACCCGGGATGTGTTGAAAAGCCTGGGGAGTGATTATAGTGAATTCCTTGAGCGCAAACTCAGAAATGCAAAGGAAATTCTGAACCTTTTGCCTGAGATGATGATAGAAATAGCTGAGGCCGGAGGTAATCATCTTATTGTATGGGCAAATGATAAGGTGCTGAGCAGGTTTGGTATGGACATACTGGACCAGCCTGTAACAGAGTTTCTTCCACCGCACCAGTGGCATAAAATTTATACAGCAATGTTAGAGCTGGGTAAAGTAGAAAACATAAAACTGAAGAAGGAAAATGAAATTCTTGAAATTTCCGGATTTTATCTGAACGTTGAGCGGAATCAGAATCATGGAAAGATACAGCTTATCATCAGAAATATTACAGACGATATAAGGTTATCCACCACCGATCCTTTAACATGCACCTATAACAGACGTTTCATAAATGAATATGTAATGAAGGAGATTGCACGTTACAAAAGGACCCAGGAATCTTTTTCACTTGTTATGTGTGACATTGATAACTTTAAAGAAATAAATGATAATTATGGTCATAGTGCCGGAGATATTGTTCTTAAATCATTATCCCAGCTTATCAATACTACATTAAGACAGATCGATGTCTTTGGAAGGTATGGCGGTGATGAGTTCATATTAGTACTGTCTTCTACTGATAACAAATCTGCTTCAGATGTAATTGACAGATTAAGGATGAAGATTGAAAGCATACCAATAGCTCTGCCTGAGGGAGTAAAGAAATCAATTACTGTCAGTTTTGGTGTTGCGACTTTTCCGGTGGACGGTGAATCTTCAGATGATCTGCTGCTTAAGGCTGATGAGCGGTTATATAAAGCGAAGAGTCTTGGAAAAAACAAGGTCGTATTTGTATGAAGTTCATTGCATTAATCTTTCCTTTTAT
Source organism: Thermodesulfovibrionia bacterium (assembly GCA_945788685.1). Classification (GTDB taxonomy): domain Bacteria; phylum Nitrospirota; class Thermodesulfovibrionia; order UBA6902; family UBA6902; genus CALZJD01. Next base: position 10,762 of record CALZMZ010000005.1, read on the forward strand.
TTCATCATATCATGCCGAGATGCTTATGCGATAATGTCAGAATCTCATAATTCAATACCGGGATAACACATACAGATCATTAATTTTATTAATCCAATGGACGAATCTCAAAATGTCTCGCAGAGTCGGGTCTCCGACTTGAATACGATGATTATGCTGCAAAGAAATTATTCGATGATCATGTTAATAACAGTTTGAAAGGTAATGGTATTGCATGATATATATGATCAGCGGTCTGCCAGCCGGCAGGTAGGCTTTGGTAGCAATACGTTTCTCATTTCATCCAATTGGTTTATTATAATGTAGGCTAAATATATTTAATGGAAATGCCGATAAAATAATGCGGAGTTAAAATGAAATGTCAATAATACTGAAGAGATTATGATAGAAAAAGATAAAAGACAATTTGCACGGTACAGAATAGATTCGTTATGTGAAGTAAGAGTAGGTTCAGAAATCTGTAAAGGAAAAGCTGTTGATTACTTTAACGGTATTGGCGTTCTCATAAAAAAAGTTCCACAACTTGTAAAAGGCGCGGTTGCTGAAATAGTAGTTTTAGACTGTGAAATTGCATTCAGGGCTGAAGTGGTATGGATAGAAGATCTGGGTTATCATCTCAAAGTTGGATTCAAAAGTCTCGACAATCTTAAGGGCAATCTTAAACATTACAGACTGGTTGACATTCTTTATGGTCTCAACAAGAGCAGAAAAACAGGGATTCTCGAGATAACCGCAGGTTCGACAGTAATAAAGATTTATATAGAAAATGGACTGAATATCTTTGCCGCATCTACAAATAAAAATGACCGCCTGGGAGAATATCTTTTAACCAAGGGGAAAATCACTCTTGAAGAATATAATCAGGCCTATTACCTGGTTGAAAAGAGGGGACAGCGACTGGGACAGGTCCTTATTGATCTTGGATATTTGAAACCGAGCGATCTTGCCCCGTCAGTCCAAAGTCAGGTGAAAGAAATTATTATAAGCCTCTTTAATATAGATGAAGGGAAATTTGAATTTAAAGAAGTCCCGCTCCCAACGGATGAACCAATAAAACTCAAAATCAGTACTGCAAATCTCATATACAAGGGTATTAAGAGAATTAACAGTTTTCCCATGGTGGATAAGATGTGTCCGCCATTAGATACGGTATTTAATCTTGACTTGGACCAGATTCCTCTATTTAAGTCTTTGACCCTTGAATTTGCCGATAAAAAAGTCCTTTCGTACGTAAATGGTATTAATCCTCTAAAAACCATTTTATCCCTTTCTCCTACCAGCAATTTTGAGACACTTAAATCTATTATCTCTCTTCTGAATATAGGACTCATTACTGTTAAGGGAGAAGATGAAGCTCCTTCTAAACTTCCCCTGGAGGTGATCTTTGGAGAACCTGAAGATCCTCAACCAGAGGAACTGGTTGAAGAAACGGATGAGAAGGAAACAGCTGCTGTTGATGCAGGAACTGCTGAATGGACAGTTGAACATACGAATATTGTTGAAAACCAGGGGGCAATTAAAGAGACCGGAAAAGAGGAAGAGCCGCCCATATCAACACCATCTGAAGATCCTCAACCAGAGGAACTGGTTGAAGAAACGGATGAGAAGGAAACAGCTGCTGTTGATGCAGGAACTGCTGAATGGACAATTGAATATACAAATATTGTTGAGAACCAGGGGACAATTAAAGAGACCCGAAAAGAGGGAGAACTGCCCATATCAACACCATCTGAAGATCCTGTTCCTGAAATAACTGAAGTGGTACATGAAGAAAAAGCCCCTGCAGGCAATACAGAAAATGCAGAAGATACGGCCAAACAGGAGAGTAATGCTGAGACCCATGTTGAAATTACAGATGTCTCAAATGAGCAAGGGACTGATACACAAGAGCATGGTAAGATGCCGGTTGAGAATATTACAGAAGAGATTCGCGAAGAAGAGGCTTCAGTCAGTGCAGATACTGCAGAAGAGATGGCTACACGTAAGGGTAGTATTGAGAATGATGAAATAACAGTTTTATCAAATGCAGACGTGACTATCAAAGAAGATCAGGATAAGATGCCGCTTGAGAATATTACAGAACAGATGGATGAAGAACAACCTGTTACAGATAAGGCGAGATATGTTGATGAACCATCCAGTGTTCCTGAACCTGTTGTTATGGATTCAAATATGGCAGCTGAAACAGGAGAGGAAGCCTATGTTCAGGTAAATGATATGACTTCTGAAAAAACAACAGAAGTGATTGCGGATACTATTCAGCTGACTGATGACAATATTGATATTGCAGAAAAACCCAGGTCCAGGAATAAAGTGGTCATATCAGCTGTTATAATAATTATACTTATAGGGGCCATTGTCCCCTTTGTTTATAAATATATTACAATGCCCTTATCACCACCTGCCGCGACGACGATGAAAAAAGCTGAATCTTTTTCACCTTCTCACGGTAAGGCGCCTGAAAAAGCAACTACTGTGATGTCTCAAAACAGGACATCATTCCCTGCCTTTCGCGAGGATGCAATAAAAAAATTCCTCAATGAATAATCGATCTGGCCATTACTAAATTCCCGATAGGATTTCTTTAAAATCATATGAGCAAAAAAGTGTAATTGCTTTCCAAAACTTCTTCTGTGTTTTTTATCATTCTCCGGTTTGAGTGGAGGATCCAGTGTGTTAAATAAAAATGGATACCCCGGTCCAATCAGGGAATATCATCCGGCCTCATAGTCCCGAAAAGATCTTAAAAGAATTATAAACACTCATAATCCAGATTATTTATCGATAATCAGTCAATCAACGATAATGCCTTCTGGCTGTGTTGTCCTGCTTTTTTCCCGATTAACTCACTGCAGGCACACCTTAACTTGAAATAATGTCGCGATGCTTTAACAGAACAAACTTAATGATTGCCCCATTATTTATAAAATGGGGGTTAGTGTTTAGTGCACATTACTTATTAATGATTGTAAGAAGTTGATTCGAGGTTTTTTTATCGATGAATTTGATTTTGTGGTAAATTTCCATGGCCTTTTCTTTATTGTCGTTTTTTGCATATGCAATGCAGAGGCCCGTAAAGGCATCGAAATGCCCTGGATCAAGACGTATGGCTTTGTTAAACTCAAAAATTGCCTCACCAAACCTGTCCAGATATAAGTATGAATACCCAAGACCATTATGAAAATCTGTTATGTCTGGAGATAGCTCCGTGGCTTTTTCAAGGTATTCCAGAGCCTGTGAAGGTTTATCCATCTTCAGAAGGACCATTCCAAACCATGCGTTAAGGTCAGGATGCTCGGGCTGTTTTGCTATTTCAGCCGTTATTATGTCAAGCGCAGCAGTATAATTATTTTTTTTAACAAGCGCTTTGATGTTATTTAAGTTCTCCTGTAATAGGATGCCTTCGGCTTTCTTGTCCGCATGTTTAGTTGCTTTGGACTTGACTGGGTCGAGAACAGGGGCTGAAGATGATCTTTCCTCAGGCTCCTTCATACTCACAGTGGCTGAACCTGAATACAGCTTTACGATTCTTTCCTTCTTTATATACGCCTTCATCACGGTAGCATCAGACAGGTGGGATTTAACTGTGCCGATGAATTTCTCGGCTGAAGCGTAATCCATAAATTTACCCAGCCTGACAGAGTAGAACTTACCGATTTTTTCTATTCTCAGATTATCCAGTTGAGTTTTATCCAATGTATTGGCAATGGAATCATACTGTTTCTGTGCAGCAGATATACTGGAAAAGCTGCTCGTCTGAATCGTATGAAACAGGGGAGATGCATAAACATTAAGAGGTAATAACAATGAGAATATAAATAATGTTACATATGCTGCATACACATGAATGTTATTTTTTTGCATATTAAAATCCTCTTTTTACCGTGCTTGTCACACTTCTATGTTATTATCGGTTAATGTAAATAAAAACTTAAAAGTATACCCTGAACTAAAACCACATATGAAAAAAAGACAGCCATGACAGGATTTCCACTGCAGCGGGTTGATTAATATAATCCCTGCATAAAGCAAACAATGGGTTGAAATAACCTGATCAGTTGCCAAACAGATTGGGGAAGTAAAAGGTATCGTATTTTGTGACGAGGCTTTTAATATTCAGATATTGAAGGTCTTTTGATCTCCTGTCACCAAAGCCCAGTTTTACGAAATCCATCATTCCATCAGATACATGACATTCATTGCAGGCAACGCTCACTTCTTTTCTTGCTATGTCTCTATGGAACATATTAATTGAGTCTTTTTTTTCTTTTTCCGATAGAGTGCTTTCCTTTGACATATACTCTTTAGCCATATCATTATCCTGAGTATTCATCAATAATTTTTTCTTTCCGCCTTTTTTTGAAAACACGGCGATCCTTGACAACAGTGCGCCATTTGCACCCGTATCTCCTTCTGGTGCGCGTGTTTCCGGAGACATTTTCAGCATCTTCTGTATTGCTTTATTTGAATTGTGTCCTGCATGGTGTGTGATCGTTCCATAGGGTTCGCCCACATATTCAAAGTGCTCAGGATTATTCCAGTCAAACTGGAGCTGTTTCAGGTTTTCTTTTTTAAGGTGACAGACTTCACACAGCATAAAACCTGTATGCATATTCAGCAGTGCCCGTACTTTTTTATTATTGCTGTGAGGGTAAAGAGGGTGACAGACCCTGCATGATGATTCATCATCGAGCCTGGTAATAGCAAACCGCTCAAGCTTATGATAATTAACATAGTATCCGGGGTAAAGTGAATCTATCTTTTCCCTGTCCTCAATGTGACATCCTGTTGTGCAATTGACTTTGGTTTCACCGGTGTGAGGGACCTGTGTGACAGAAGGATGACACTTCCGGCAGTCAATCTTGCCATGGTCAGAGGCCAGATGAATTTCTTCATCTATATGCATGACTTTAAATTTGGCAGGTTTCTCCATCCTGACAAGTCCCGGATATTTATGACAGGTAAGGCAGCCTCCGTGGTCAACAGCCATACTTATGAGCGGGGCCATCAGGATAATTATTAAAGTTGCCGTATACAGCTTAACGTATTTCATTGTGTCATTTTCTTAAAGTTGTAAATGAAGAATCAATGTATCGATACGAGCTCATTAGCAATACAATTCATTTTCTATCATATTAAGTGAGCTTTGTAAATTAAAAAAAACTGATAAGGATATTAACGCGAAAAATAAATATTCTGATTACGGGTTGGATGCGGGATTATTTGCGGCCGGATCCTGTATATCTACTATTTTCACATCAAAGTACAGGGTCTTGCCCGCAAGAGGATGGTTGTAGTCAAGAATGATGGTGTTGTCTTTAACTTCCTTGACAGTCAAAGGGATAACTCTGCCTCTGGCAGTGCGTCCCTGGATTTGTGAACCTGCCTTGCGGGCATCTTCTGGTATCTTTTCTTTTGGTACTTCACGGAGTGCATCTTTACGGACATTACCATAACCCTCTTCAGGTTTAACAACAATATGTTTGCTTTCGCCCTTTTTCATGCCGGTAAGTTCTTTTTCCAGGCCCGGTACTATCTGCCCTTCACCATGAATAAAAGTCATGGGGGATGAACCCTCATTAGTATCAACAACATTACCGTCTTCAAGTTTTAATGTATACTCAATAAAGATGTTTTTTCCGTCTTCAACAGCAGGTATTTTTTTCATATCGGTTGTTTCAGCATAAACTGATGATATAAAAACTGCTGTGCTCAGAATGGAAATAATGAATATATATTTAATAAAAAGTATGGATTTCATGGTCTGTGTTCTCCCTGATCAAAAAAAAGATGTGTAATAGTCAAATTGAATATACCTACTTAAAAGTAACACATGGTAAATAAATAAGCCAATCAGTAAATAATGTGGGCTGGGATTATAATCCGGTTTAATATATAATCCTATGATTAATATTTAATGAACAGAAAAATAATTATGGTGGAGGTCAACTGGTATGGCTGAATATTCTTTTGATGTAGTTAGCAGGGTAGATCTTCAGGAGGTTTCAAACGCAATACAGCAGGCAATGAAAGAGATAAAACAGAGGTTTGACTTCAGGGGGAGCAAGAGCAATCTTGAACTTGACCAGGGCAATAGTTTGATAACAATAACGTCTGATGATGAATACAAGCTGAAAAGCGTCATTGATATCCTTGAGGGGAAGTTTATAAAAAGAAAGGTTCCGGTCAAGGCAGTCAGTTACGGCAAAATAGAGGATGCGGCCGGAAGTACTGTCAGACAGGTCGCAACTCTTCAACAGGGTATTCCAACGGAAAAGGGCAAGGAAATTGTGAAGATCGTAAAAAATTCCAAATTAAAGGTGCAGTCCGAAATACAGAAAGACCAGCTCCGCATTAGAGCAAAAAAGAAAGACGACCTGCAATCGGTCATTAGTCTTTTAAAAGAAAAAGACATTGGTATTCATGTGGAGTTTGTGAATTATAGATAAAGCAGGTGATGGGTAATAGGTCATGGGTGATTAAAATATACTGACCCTGTTACCGATTTCCAATAACCGTTATTCTTTTAACCTATGACCTCTAACCTATAACCAATAACCTGTTTTTTTGTATAATACCTCATTATGAGTGTGTGGGATGACATAAGGCATGATTTTAAAACTGTTTTTAGCATGGACCCGGCAGCCAGGAGCAAGGTCGAGGTAATTATATCCTATTCAGGATTTCATGCCATTGTTTTTCACAGGCTGAATCACTTCCTCTGGAACACGAACATCCCTGTTCTGCCCCGTTTTCTGTCTCAGGTAGCAAAGATTATTACCGGTATAGAGATACATCCTGCTGCAAAGATCGGCGGGGGATTTTTCATAGATCACGGAATGGGAGTGGTAATAGGAGAGACTGCGGAGATAGGAGAGAACTGCCTGTTATATCAGGGAGTCACTCTTGGCGGCACAGGCAAAGAAAAGGGGAAAAGACATCCTACTTTGCAGAATAATGTGGTTGTAGGTACCGGAGCGAAAGTATTAGGTGCGATTACTGTCGGTGACAATGTAAAAATAGGCGCTAACTCGGTCGTGCTCCATGATGTCCCCAAAAACTCAATTGTTGTAGGAGTGCCGGGAAGGGTAATAAAGAAAAAAGTGGTCAAGATGTTTGAAGACGGTCCGGTGGAGATGCTTGATCATGTGCATATTCCGGATCCGGTTGAAGAAAAATTTGAAGAGATGAATAATCATATACTGGAACTTGAAAGGAGAATCAGCACGTTGGAAGGCAAGGGTGAGTCCATTAAAATTTATAACACAATGAGCGGAAAGAAAGAGGAGTTTGTTCCCTATTCTCCGGGCAAGGTCAATATGTATGTCTGTGGGATAACGGCATATGATGTATGCCACCTGGGCCATGCCAGGAGCGCTATAGTGTTTGACATCATAAAAAGGTATCTGAGATATAGCGGTTATGACGTGACCCATGTAAGAAACATAACTGACATTGACGACAAGATAATTGCCCGTGCAGCACAGGAGGGAATTACGACACAGGAGGTAGCAAAAAAATATTCTGATGAATATTACAATGACATGGAATTGCTGGGAGTAAGCCGGGCTGATGTGGAACCAAACGCCACAGACCATATCAATGAGATGATAGAGACGATCAGCGGTCTTATTGATAAAGGATATGCATATTCTATTGATGGTGATGTTTATTTTGAGGTCAGCAGGTTCACTGGATACGGAAAGCTTTCCGGTAAGAATCTCGATGACCTTAAAGCAGGGGCAAGAGTGGATGTTGATGAAAGAAAAAGGAGCCCCCTTGATTTTGCCCTCTGGAAGACTTCCAAGGAAGGTGAGCCTTTCTGGGAAAGTCCATGGGGAAAAGGCAGGCCGGGCTGGCATATTGAATGCACTGCCATGTCTTCAAAATTTCTTGGGGCAAGTTTTGACATACATGGCGGAGGGGCAGACCTGATATTCCCCCACCATGAAAACGAACTTGCGCAGAGCGAAGCGTACTCAGAAAAGCCCTTTGTAAAATACTGGATGCATAACGGCTTTATTACTGTTGACAAGGAAAAAATGTCCAAGTCTCTCGGCAATTTCTTTACGATCAAGGAAATCATAAACAGATATGAACCTGAGGTGATCAGATATTTTCTGCTTTCAGCACATTACAGAAGTCCGATAGAATTCTCTGATGTACAGCTGAATGAAGCTGAGCTTTCGATTGACAGGTACTACACTACTGTTTTAAGGATAAATGATTTTCTGCAGAGTGAAAGCGGTGCTGACAAGATTACATCATCTGCAGAGCTTGAAGAGCTTATGTCCGGATTTAAGGGCAAGTTCCATAGTGCGATGAATGATGATTTTAATACTGCCTCAGCACTGGGATTTATCTTTGAACTAATAAGAGAAGTTAACAGGTTCCTTGACTCCAGACCGACAGGACAGAAGGCCAAAGATCTTGTCAAACAGGCCAATGATCTTCTTTCTGAAATAGGCGGTGTGCTGAATATCTTTAACAAAACTCCTGAAGAGTGGTACAGTGCGCTAATGAAAGTCAAGAATATAGATATTTCTGAGCATGACCTTCAAAAAAAGATAGATGAGCGCATGCAGGCAAGGAAGAACAAGGACTACGCTGCAGCCGATGATATCAGAAATGAACTGGCCGAAAAAAATATTATTCTTGAAGATAAAAAAGACGGGACTGCCTGGAAGATTAAGGTTGGATAGAGTTTAATGAAAAGTTGCTGGCTCAAATTTTTATGAATAATGTGGGCCAGGAAGGTTTTATTTAAAAAAGATATCATCGAAACTCTGCTTTAGAATAATCACGTACCCCTTATATATTTTTCTTAATATTACAATCAAATAACAATTATTATTTAATAATTCATCATTTTATGAAATGTCAGTATAATTGAAAGAATAATTTCATTTTAAATATTTTTTAAAACGGGGAGGAGCATATGTTTAGAAAATTCTGCTACATATTAACAGGTTTCTTATTAATTTTCATATCAGGATGTTCTCCAATGATGAAGGCGGAAATGAAATTTGCACTGGGTAAATATGAGGAGGTAATCCCGATGTACCAGCAGCAATTGGAGGCCAATCCAGATGCAGTACTGCCAAGAAGCAGGCTCGGGGTTGCACTTTTAAAAACAGACCGTATCGAAGAGGCAATTACACAGTTTGAAAAAGTTCTCGTAAAGGAGCCGGGTGATCCGTATACCATACTTCATCTTGGGCTGGCTTATCTGAAACAGCGATCTTATGATAAAGCAATTCAGACATGGCAGACATATAGAAATAAAGAGATGCCGATAGTAGAGAACGAAATTAAGCGTCAAATTACTATAGTTTCAATGGTAAGGGCACAGGATGAAGCAATAAAGGCCCTGGAAGCTGAGAAAAAAATTGGCGCTGAATCAATCAGACCGAATACAGTAGCGGTCAGTTACTTTAAGGACCTTTCACCTGACAAATCCTTCCAGTCTTTTCAGAAAGGACTTAATGCCATGCTTATAACTGACATAAGCAAGATCAAGGACCTCGTTGTAGTGGAAAGGGAACAGATTCAGGCGCTCCTTGAGGAAATGAAGATGGGTCAGACCGGAATCGTTGATAAAAAGTCTGCCCCAAGAGTAGGAAAACTGCTTAAAGCCGAAAATATAGTAACCGGCACCCTGTCAAACGGGAGCATAGAAGCTGCAGTTGCGGTTGCGTCGGTGAGCACTGCCAACCTGATGGGTGCTGCCTCAACAACTGTTGATAAGGAGAAATTCTTTGAACTGTCGCCTATCATTATTAAAAATATTGCGGATATCCTGAACATCTCGTTATCCCAGAAGGACATTGAAAACATCGGCATACCACATACTAAAAGCTTTGAGGCATTTATCCATTATGGCAATGCTCTTGATTCCCTTGACAGGGGCGAATGGGAGGATGCCAGAAACTTATATGACCTGGCGCTGGTTACTGATCCCGCTTTCATACGGGCCAGTGAAGGTCGTGATGCTGCTCCGGGCTTATTAGCTCCGTCTATCGAGTCCATTAAATCACTCGATTTGGATACTATTATATCTTCAGTTGAAGCCAGCCTGGATGATGCTTTCGAAAGACAGGCAAAAGCAAAAGCAGAAGAAAAGGAAGCTTCAGGGGGCGGCGGAGGTGGACATTGATCTTATACAAGTTAACTATAGACTGTGCATTAACTGGCAGACAATCTCAAATTAATTCAGGACAGTATTTGTCTGCAAGGGCAGCCTTTTTCCCTGGTAAATGAGCGATATGGCTATTTAGTGAATATATGCTAGTGTTAAGGAGATAATGAGAGGGGATAATATACAGCGTACGCATGCATTAATACTTATGCTCGTTCTTTTCCTGAGTGGATGTTCCTGGTCTGGTGGAGGATACCGGGGAAGCTTGCAGGAAACAGCGGCAAGCCCTGACCATTTAGTGAGACAGGTTGAAATAATACTTGCCGATAGTGATGTGCATGATGATTTTCAGCCATTAGAGATAACCTATCCTTATGACGGCGCCCTGTTCCCCCCTGAGATTTCCGCCCCCTTTGTAAGCTGGAATGATCACAATACTGAAGCTGTCAACTGGCTTATCAAGGTATCCTTTGCCAATGATCATCCGCCTGTTTATGCGCTGACCGAAGAGAAGAGATGGGAACCGGATAGCGAAATTTGGGAAATGATTAAAACGAATTCTGTTGACAGAATGGCAATAATCTCTGTATTCGGTATTAATGATAAAGCGGATACGAGAATTATTTCTAAAAGCACTGTCCAGATTGGTGCAGCACCGGTAAGCGTTGATGCTTCCATTCTATTCAGGCAGGTTCCTCTTCCATTTCCTGTTAAAAATATACAAGAAGTTAAATGGAGTCTCGGGGATATTTCTTCCTACGGGAAACCCCGGGTCATCATGGACAACCTGCCTGTGTGCACAAGCTGTCACGTCGTTTCCCGGGATGGCAAATATCTCTCCATGGAAATGAATTACGGCAATGACAGCGGTGCCCAGTTTATATCCCCGGTAAAAGAAAATATGGTTCTTACCGGGAATGATTTTTTCAGCTGGAATGATTATCCCCGCCAGGGTATTCTTCCCAAAACAAGGGGTCTGTTTGCCAGGATGTCCCCGTCCGGAAGCTACGTGATCGGCTCGGTAAATGAAATTTCACTGGCACTTCTCACTAACGATCATCGCTTCTCGCAGGTTTTTTTTCCTACATACGGGATTCTTGCTTACTATTCTGTAGCCGATAAAAAGTTTCGACCTCTGCCCGGAGCTGATGATTATGATTATGTTCAGACAAATCCGGATTGGAGTCCGCACGAAAAATATATTGCATTTGCAAGGGCAGTCACAAAAAATGAGGTTCATGATGATATAACAGACGTTTCCCCAAAAAAGAAGGACGCGGACATTTACACACTGAATAAACAATATAATATTCAATTTGACCTTTATCGTATTCCGTTTAACAATGGTCACGGCGGTGCTCCTCAACCACTGGAAGGTGGAAGCAACAATGGTATGAGCAATTATTTCCCCCGCCATTCACCGGATGGGAAGTGGATAGTATTTACTCAAAGCAAAACCGGCATCATGCTGCAGCCTGACAGCCAGCTATATATTATTCCAGCCGGCGGAGGTGAGGCCCGCAGGATGACGTGTAACAGGGAACTGTTTAATTCGTGGCATAGCTGGTCTCCGAACAGCAGATGGCTGCTCTTCAGTTCCAAGGTCAATACTCCTTTTACTGAAATCTTCCTGACTTATGTTGATGAAACAGGTAAAGATCACCCCCCTGTACTTCTTTCCCGGTTCAGTGATCCTCGTTTTGCAGCAAATGTACCTGAATTTGTCAACATCAAACCTGATGCAATAAAAACAATTGTAGTAAAGTGAGTACTGATCAACAGTTGCTAAAGTAACTGCCTCTTCCTGTTTTTCTAAGCTGTTATCCTTTTCCCTTCAAAGAAAAGATGCACACCAGTTTCAGCTAAAGCGAGCGATATTTCTTCTCCTCTGTTGATTTGAAAACCTGAGGCCGCCTTTGCAATTATTCTATTTCCATAGACGCCTACATAAACAAGTGTTTCAGGGCCGAGATGTTCGATCAGTTCGATATTACCTTTAATTTGACCTTCTCCGGGAGAAAGGGACTCAGGTCTGATCCCCAAGGTGAGCTCTTTTTTTATAAATGGCTTCAGTTCAGCTTTTGATGAAACATCAATCTTCAGGGGGCCGGACTCAAAATATAATTTTCTTTCTTTGCCAACTAATGATCCGGTCAGAAGATTGATCTGGGGCGTACCGATGAAGGTCGCCACAAAGAGGTTAGCTGGCTTATGATAGACCTCATCCGGAGAACCTGTCTGCTGTATCTCTCCCTGATCAAATAATATAATCTTTTCACCAAGTGTCATTGCTTCAACCTGGTCATGAGTAACATATACTGTCGTGGCCTTTAACTTCTGATGTAGATTCGCAAGCTCGATCCTCATGGTACTGCGCAGTTTTGCATCAAGGTTTGAGAGGGGTTCATCAAAGAGAAAGAGCTTCGGGTTTCTGACGATTGCCCGTCCGATCGCAACTCTCTGTCTCTGTCCGCCTGACAGTTCTTTCGGCTTCCTTTCAAGTAAACTGTCAAGCTCAAGCAATCTTGCTGTTTCTTTCACTTTACAATCAATTTCATTCCTTGGTATTTTCCTCATTTTCAGTGAAAAGGCCATATTATCAAATACGCTCATATGAGGGTAAAGAGCGTAGCTCTGAAATACCATTGCAATGTCCCTGTCTCTGGGAGTAAGATTGCTGACCTCTCTATCATTAATAACAATACTGCCTTCATCAAGGTGGTCCAGACCCGCAACCAGCCTGAGTACAGTGGTTTTTCCGCATCCTGACGGTCCCAGGAGAACACAGAATTCCCCCTCACTTATTTCAAATGATACATTTCTTAATACTTCTGTACTGCCAAATGATTTTCTCAGATTACTTACTTTGAGATGAGCCATAATTAATATATATTCTTAGCGGATGTTAATTTCATTAATTGAATAGTGGATTTCAGCTTAAATAATCTTGTTTATTATAGCGTTCAGGATCATAAAATAACATTTCAAAACCAGAATTCCGGCAACAGATACATAGCTGTCAGCATCAGTAATCCTTTTTTGATGTTTTTTTTTAAAATCAGGCGCACTTTTTGGGTATTATTGCAGACCAGGGAAGCAAATATATAACTTGCTAAATATAAAAGGGAAATAATTTTGATTTAGTCTCAAGATTATAGTCTGATATGCCGATATTATCAGTATGGCAGAATTTCCGATAGATAAAAATGAGATAAATAACGATTCATCCGCAAATAATTCTGAAAAAATGAATGAATCATCTGGCGGGGATACTGAACATATGAGTGAAGAGGATGAACATACAAAGCCGGATATTAGTGGATCACCTGATAATAATTCATATGACACAACATCTGTTAATGATGCAACACCAGATATAAAAGGGGCAACGGACGAACAGTATGCAGACCTGAGTAAACCTTACGTTGGCGACAGAAGGAGGGAAGAACGTGATGGTTCTGAACGGAGAAGACATGAACGCTCGGGTTTCATATACCCTGTAGTGCTTAAGATTTTTTCATCTCAACTGTCCAATTCATCATTTGATGGATATATTGAAGACATTTCCATTAGCGGAGCAGGTATTATGTTTGAAGACAAATATGGCAGAGTAGAATTGGAAGGTGTTAACGGCTCAAGTATTAAAATTATCGTAAGAATGCCTCATGGCGATGATGTTACTCTGCTTTCCACTATCAGATGGATCATAAGAGATGTTTCTGACAATACGATAATCAAAGTCGGAATTGAATTTCAGAAAATGGAAGAATGGCAGATAAAGACAATAAATCAGCTTATCAGCCTTAAAAACAAAGACCAGAATATGATGTGGACGCTTTTTGAAAACTATGAAAAGAATATCAGGTAGGGTTATATGGATGAAATAAGGAATAAATTATGGGCAATTGGCGGAGGTAAGGGAGGTGTCGGCAAAAGCATAGTGACAATTATGTTAGGTGCTTCCCTTGCCGGACAGGGCAAAAAAGTTATACTGGTTGACGCGGACCTTGGAGGAAGCAATCTTCATACGCTTGTAGGTATTAAATATCCTCTTTACACGCTTGCAGATTTTATTAACAGACAGGTGGAGAATATCAAAGATGTTGTTATGGATACCCCGGTTGAAAATATGCAACTCATATGCGGCGCTGATGATATACTCGGTATAGCCAACCCTAAAAGTACTCAGAAAACGCGCCTCTTTAATCACCTGAAAAAATTGGACGCCGATTATATTGTGCTGGATCTTGGTGCAGGTGCTTCATTTACAACCATGGATTTTTTTCTGTTTGCTCCGAATAAAATATGTGTCCTGACTCCGCAGATAACATCTATTCAGAATGCATATGGTTTTATTAAGGCGAGTCTTTACAGAGGTCTTATACAGGTCTTCAGAAATGAGCCTGAAGCCAAGGAACTGGTAAAACTTGCCAGCACTGCCATGTCCGGTGAGAATATTGATTCAATAGAAAAGCTTAAAGAGTCTTTGAGGAGTCTTGATCAGCAGTATGAAAGTGATCTGAATACATACCTCGAAAATTTACAGATGAAGATTATCATTAACATGGTCAGAAATGACCGGGAAAAAGAGGTTGGCAATATTGTTAAGTCTGTTGCAGAAAACTACCTGAATTTACCACTTGAGAATTATGGCTTTGTGCCATACGACAAGATACTGACCAATTCAATTAATCAGATGTCTGAATTTCTGCAGAACAGAAAAGACAGTATATCAAGTTTGAGCTTTTATGATATAACGGGAAATATTATCCGTAACAGTCAGAAACCGGCCATACATGAGAGTCAGTTCAGTGTGAAGGTCCCTGCGAGCCGGTTATAGCGATCGACATCTTCATATAGTGCTGCATTATATGCAGAAAAACTTCAGGAGTTAATCGGTCTTCTTATCAAGTCGTTTACCCTTACACCGGATTCTGAAGGGATCATGACTGTATTTTCGTTTCTGGCTGAATCAATTGAAATACCCTCTTTACTGAATATTTTATTTACTGCATAAGTCCTGTTTTCAATACCGGTAGAAAGAAACTGGATTGTATCTCCAAGTTTGAGGGTGTTTCTCAGAGCTACCTGTGCATTTCCATTATTCAGGGACTTGACAATTCCGACAAGTTCATGACTCATTGAATATTTGTTTTTCTCATCATGATTGTAATCGCAATCAGGCTGTTTGCCAAAAAACATTCCGGTCGTATATCCTCTGCTAGAAAACATGGATAATTCATTCATCCATTGATCTTTAACTTTATAAGGCCTGCGCTCAAGCCCGTCTATTGCCTCCCTGTATGTTTTCACAACTCCGGCAACATAGTTAATGCCTTTCATCCTGCCTTCTATCTTAAAACTGTCAATTCCGGCATCAGACAACTTGTCAAGGTGATTGATCATGCATAAGTCCCTTGAGCTCATTACATATGTCCCCCTGTCATTCTCATAAACCGGATGCCGCTGTTCAGGCCTCATCTCTTCCATCAGTGTATAGTTCCATCTGCATGAATTAGTACATTCTCCAAGATTACCCGATCTGTTTGCCAGGAAACTGCTTATATAGCATCTTCCCGAGTAGGATATGCAAATTGCGCCGTGAACAAAGCATTCAAGTTCAATGGATACTTTATCACGTATTTCTTTAATCTCATCAATGGACAGTTCCCGTGCAAGCACGAGTCTCCTGGGTGCTGATATGGATCGGGATCTGCGGAACTATATCAAGGGCCATTTCAACCACCCCGGGATCAGAGATGATAATACCATCAGGCCTGATATTTTTCAGTGCATGAAGGTGGTGTTTGATAATTGAAATGTCCCTGTTATGAGGAAAGATATTAACAGTGATATAAAGTCTTTTTCCCCTGCTGTGAATCATCCCGGCAGCATCCTGGAGTTCCCTGAAAGTAAAGTTATCGGCTTTGGCCCTCAGGCTCAACCCGGAAATGCCCATGTATACTGCATCAGCACCGTAGTGGAGCGCTGTTTCAAGTTTTTCAAAATTGCCTGCAGGGGCCAAAAGTTCAGGTATTTTCATGATTAATATATTAACTTTTTAAGTTTGATTTCACGAAGACAGGTAAAGAGAATCCTGGCATACAGCATGTCTACAACTGCGATATTCCGGATAAACCTGCCCGCTGGCAGGCAGGAGCGGAATGACCAATATCGTTATCTTATATGTTGAGAAACAGCTTCAATGTAATAAATGATATATATATTTTAATTCAGTGCGGGATACGCAGGGTAATCTTTCGGAGAATATGACCTGACATATTGCTAACCCGCATTATTCACAAAAATTTGAGCCAGGGAGATAAGTTTTAAAAGAAAGTTTTAAATACGGCACGATGTAATAAAATATGATGATTCTCTGATGTTGATTTGTAGAAGTCAAGATTTGCATTTACAGAGCATGTAAAGAGCATTCCTGAACTGGTTATAAGTAAGGGTCCAAGGATTCAAGGAGCCAAGGGTTCGAGGGGATAAAGAAAAAATAAATAATCAGCCTTTCTTTTTATTAAATCCATATAGTTGTAATTGCTTTTTCTGTATTAAATTTTTCACTTGAACCCTGGAATCCCTGAATCCTAAAACCCTGCTTCGAATACGTCAAGAAAAGCATTTACAATCTTTGTATATGCATTTACTAACTACTGCAGTTAATCAACATACAAAGTGAAGTCTAGTGATCTTCTGTTAAAAACGTTCCCAAAACTTTCTTTTAAAGCTTATCTCCCTGGCTGTGTGAATAAAGTTGTATAAATCTGGATTCTTACATCTGACATTAAGGAGGTGTAACATACCGGCATCTGATAAAACTTTCAAGATAACCACCCTGTTTAATCAGTCTGTTATTTATGTATCAGATGGGCATGTGTCATCGAATATTCATTGAATAACTCGATATAATCCAGCCCTTCTTCATGGGTGATGAGTAAAAATACTTCGCATCCCACACAACTTTCAAGTTTTGATGAGTAAGTACCCTGGGTCTTCCTGCAGCAGATTGTCCCATCTGCTGACCAGCATGAACGCCCTGCATTGGTCCCTCCATTTATTCCGTTTTTTGAAGTACAGGTGGATGCAGGACATACCCCATGTCTGGAGGTATTTTCCCCTCTCATCTCTCTGCCACACTTTTTGATTTCCCAGCAGTTAAGTTTTTCCATATTTTCTATCTCCCTTTGAATATATAATCGGCAGTCTGATTATTAATCTTTACAATTGACAATGAAATCTCCATTTCATCTTCATAAAGCAACTTGTATGCCAATAAAAGGGTATTACCTTAATGTCAACAATTAGCAATAGTTACAAAGGAAGAGATATGGCAGGCATTCTGATCAAAGTTACTAAAGTATGATTTCACATACGAAAAACAGGGATGAAGCGGATTATCCCAAACGTTATGAACAGAAAGGTTACCGTACGCGCCTTTTTCTAAGAATAATAATTGCAGTGGTGTAGTGGATAAATGATTAAGATGAACGATAAAGTACTTTGATCTTCTTAAATATACCGATACACACCCGGACGAAGGAAGGCAGCCAGGGGGGGCTGGCTGCCTTTAGGGGAGATGAAAGGATTTGTATCCATTCATCTGTAACAATTGATAAACCAAGAATATGGAAAAAATATGAAGATAATATGAAGATAATAATATTTCTGAGGAGATTTTCAGAAATGGTGTACCAGCCAGCACTTATGGACGTACATATTAGTGTGATAATTAAATAATTTAAGGAAAACTGCCGATAAGAATAAATATAAAAAAATTAAATGATGGTGCCTGAGGAATTGCTAACTAAAGATAATGGAGAAGATGTACAGTGAGTGGCAGAATAGAAAAAAATATTGTTAAGTCGGATGTTATGGAACGTCCGGTCAGGAAATCTGTTAATCTTCCGGCAACACTGATCGCAGGAGGAAAAAAACATGAAGGGTTTATAATAAATATTTCTGCGAAGGGTGTTGGAATGTTTGTTATAAAAACGACCTTTCCTGAAAGTACCATTAACTGTACTAAAGGCTCTCTTCTCAGACTGGAAATGCAATCTGCTCTCGGTGTGTATGTAACTCTTCAATGCAGAATCAAATGGCTCAGGCTCAGGAAAAGCTCTTCCCGGAGTGTTACAACCACTATGGGCATGGAAGTAATCGACGCTCCGCCGAGTTTCATTAAGCTCTACAACTGTTTGACCGAATGTTGATTTGCGTAATAAGGAATTGCCGTACCTCTACTTCAGTATGGTCGGCAAATGGATTGAGCAAAAATATTAAGTCATACCTCTCTATCTCCGGATATTTCCTCCAGAACTAACTCGACCTGCTCCAGTGTAATCCATCCGTTTTCAAAAAGAATCTCCCCTATTAATTTGGGGGGTCTGAGCCTTTCAAAAGAATTTAGAGACATTTGCTCTGTCAATGCTTCAATAACCTGTTCTTTGTTAATAAATCCCCTTCTGATCGCAATTTGACCAAACTTTCTCGCATATCTGACAGATTCATCTTTTAAATTTAAGTTTTCCATTGGAAATTGCTCAATCAGAAAACCGGATGCAGATAGTTTCATTTCTCTGAGCTTAAATACTTTTTATAATTTATCTATCACAATTATTTCAAGACGTCAATCAATAATTTCTTTCAATAATTATTTGCGAGGTACATTATCTCTCAGAAGAGATTTAATTGATTGCTTTAATAGAGGAATAGTCTTTATAAATAGAATAAAAAAGGGTTTGAGTATATCAAACCCTGTCAGTGCTGATCTTCATAATGCAACTTTTGGAAATCGTTGCAGAAAAATTACTGATTATTCAGATGCATTAATCCATTTTTGCAATATGGTGATTATCTTAGTGGCCTGATCTTTACTGGAGATATTGAATTTTGATTTCTGATTGTAAGAATCTCCCCGTTTCTGATACCTTCGAATTGTGTATAACTCATTCCCATATTGCTTGTTTTTCCGGTCCCACTGCTGATATTTAAACATGATTGTTGCCCATGCTCCTTTTGTAAGCACCTCTTTATCAAGTTCCTTGACAATGAGAATATCGTCTTCTTTGTAATTGATCGTGATTTCATCTACAGTTGATGCCATTACTTTCTCCTTTAGTATCTACATGTTTATAAGTTCCTGGAAATTATATGCGAAATTATCCGTAAAATCCAGTGAAAAGTAAACAGCCGGTATCTGGCACGATCTGATAATGATATTTTTCTGTTAAAGAGAATGTTGACTGTGAATATAGCAGAGCATTAAACATAAAATTGGAATATAACTCGCATGTTATTAATTCAAAGATTATGTCAAGTTATTTTATTAATAAACAGTGAGTTAGAATGATATGATCAAAAAAATCATATATATTTACGTCTGATATTGCAGGTTCTGCTAGCTTAAAAGTGTGCCTTGTTACAGTAAAGGTAAGTGGTTTCTAAAATCAGGGCAAATATTATGAGGTACTGCGGTGAAAGACATCATTTTTTATCCAGAGCCAGAACATGCTCCTGGCGCCCTTAATAACCGCTTTTACATCATTAATGCTTCGGAGTGCAAGAATTTTTCTGAATATATACCCAGGTCTGGAATAAAATTTTTTAAATGCTATCTGACGCAGCCTGGTAACTTCATCCCTGGTCATTGTGTGAGGAACAAATGCTGCTCCCTGGTACGTAAAATCTGATAAATCGTCAGACATGGTTCCATACTCGTCGAGATTGTCATACAGTTCTGTTCCTGGAAATGGGGTAACGGCATGAAAGCTGGCTATGTCAGGATTTAATTCACAGGCGAATTCAACTGTTTTTAATCCATCCTCATATGTCTGACCGGGCAGGCCGAACAGGAAAGGCGTTTGGACAGTCAGGCCCACTTCTTTGGCGATTTTTACAGCATTTCGTATCTGGTCAATTGTTATTCCCTTTTTTATTGTATTAAGGTTTCTCTGGACACCGCTTTCAGCGCCGAATAAAATGGCCCAGCATCCGGCTTCCCTGAAAGCCTGCAGCAATGGTTTATCAACCTGGTGTACACAGGCAGAGGTAAACCAGGTAAAATCGAGCTTACGTTTTTTTATTTCTTCTGCTATTTCCATGGCCCTGTTATAGTCAGCTGTGAGTGTATCATCTATGAACTTGATCTCTTTGTATCCCTGCGCAAGACAGAGCTCTATTTCCTGCATAACATTCTCAACGCTCCTGAAACGGACACCGTATTTTCTCTCCTTATCTATCTGAAAGCAGAATATGCACCTTCTGTTACACCCCCTGGAAGTCATTATAACTGCAACAGGCCTTCTCTTGTATGTGGCTGGCGGTGGCACATAATCCATTGCATCACCAAGCAGTTCCCTGGCAGGAAATGGTATGGAATCAACATCAGTTATCAATGGCCGGGACGGGTTCTTTTTTATTCCTGATTCATCACGATATGCAATACCATCAACTCCTTCGAGACTTTTCCCGCCAGCAAGTCTGCTCATCATCTCAACCATTGTTATTTCGCCCTCACCAGTGACAACAGCATCAATATCTGCAGAGTCAGTAAGACACTTTTCCTGCATAGCTACAGGGTAGGGGCCACCAACAGTTATAAATACA
>CALZMZ010000005.1:31544-55016 GCA_945788685.1 Thermodesulfovibrionia bacterium
GTCATAAAAGCGCCGTTAAGGAATTTCACATCATGGCCTGCTGCCATTACTGAGGAAGCCACATAGAGTGTTCCAAGCGGCTGCCAGTAGTTGATCTGGGAACCTGCGGTTTTGGAGGAAAATATCTCTTCAGGTATCCAGGAAGGGATTATCAGTGCGCATTTCATGCTTATGCTCCAGTTGGAAATGTCTTAAAAAATGTCCTTTACTAATTGATCTGTTACTCTGTTCTTTGTATAAAATCTATGCCTACCGGATCAGACCGGAAATTACCATGACTGATTGTACGTGAATGGCCTCCTAGCCCATCTTTCTCCTTAAAATCCATGACCGGTAACCCTGTTTGTGCAGAAATATGACCTGCAGAAAGTCCAGTACGTCTGCCTCCTGGAACTTTGGTTTACTGTCTGCCATTAAATACGGGTGATCAGGCTGATATGATGGATTTTTTTGAAAAAATAACATGTTACATTATACAAAAAATTTCGGGGCATCACAATTTGGATGGCCCCGAATTATAAGGTAATATGAAATTAACAAACTGTGGAGTTTTTATTTCCCGTAATCCTTCATCATGTCTTTGGCTTTATCTCCATAACCTCCTGCAGCCTCTTTAGCCTTATCTCCATATCCAGCAGCATCTTTTACACCAATTGCATCTTTAGCTTTTTCACCATAACCTGAAACAGCATCCTTGGCTTTCTCTCCGTAACCCGCTACTGCATCTTTAGCTTTTTCACCATAACCAGCAACAGCTTCCTTGGCTTTTTCACCATAACCCGTTACTGCCTCTTTGGCCTTCTCACCGTATCCAACAGATTTTTCAGCTTCGCCCCCGGCCGTGGCCGCAGGTTCTTCTTTTTTCTGACAGGAGACTAAGAACAGCCCAATTACAAAAACAAAAATACACATGATTGATAATGTCGTTCTTTTCATTATCAGATCCTCCTTCCATTTTTTGGGTACATGCCCCGGTTCATAAAGCAAAAAAATATCGATTGAATAAATAAATCGGAAATGGATAAATCACCCGATAGTATGAATTATATAATATCAATATTAATTGTCAACACTCATTAATGGTTAAACACAGAGACAGTTCTAATAATATAATGATTATATGTATATGTATCCTGGTTTACAAAAAAAGGACCGCTTACATCAGCAGTCCTTCTTTAATATATCTTCTTATTTGACTTTTGCAACAAAAACCGGGATATCAGATCGGTTGACAACTTCTCTGCTGACGCTTCCCATAAATGCATGAGAAACCCTGTTACCCCTTGAACCGAGCATAATCATATCTGCTCCTGTTTCTTCAGCTGCCTTCAGAATCTCATCAGCCGGATGTCCTCCCCTGATCTCTGACCTGATGGGAGAGATTCCGTCTGATTCCAGGGCCTGCCTGTAATAATCAAGCACATTGTTGGCCTTTTTATCCAGGGATTCCTTGTACTCTGTTCCCTCCAGTACTTCTTTCAGAGTTGACATCTCAGCATCACCGAGCATTTCATCTAACAGCGACCTGCCCTCAAATTTCTCCACATATACAAGAATAACTTCTTCAGGTTTGATACAGGAACACAGCTGGCTGCAAATTGAAAATGATTCCTTAATGCCCTTAGTATCATCCACTGCTATTAAAACTTTTTTCATGCTACCCCGCCTTTATTCCAGGTTAAGATGTTGATTACTTTCCGCCATAACCGCCTGTAGTTGCTCCGCCGCCATAACCTCCAGATGCTGTTCCGCCACCATATCCACCAGTAGCTCCGCCGCCGTAACCGCCAGATGCTGTTCCGCCGCCATATCCACCAGCAGCTCCGCCGCCGTAACCGCCAGATGCTGTTCCACCTCCGTATCCACCAGAAGCACTGCCGCCGTAACCGCCTGCGTCATGTCCTCCGCCATATCCTCCTGAAGCTTCCCCTTGAGCTGCACCTCCTCCAATATTACGGGGTGCCAGACTGTAGCCGACAAGAAAACCAAGGATCGCCACTACAATGATAATGATAACCCACATGCTATTTTTCATAAATTGATCCTCCTACAATAGTTAAAGGTTTGTTATCCCTTTTCAATGACGTAGACGAGCTTGCCGCCTTCTTCCTTTTTCTCAAGCAGATCGTGTCCACCCTGGTCCAGCATCTGGACTATTGTTTCGCCTGATGAAGGATTGTCGAATACTAACTCGAGGATATCACCTTCGTTGATCTTTTCCAGAGATTTTTTTGTGTATATCTGAGGATGCGGACATACATAACCGCAAACATCCAGCATATACTTTCCTTCTTCTACTTTTTCAAATTTCATTGCCATGATTTACTTCCTCCTTTAATTTGTATTAAATTCACCTAAAACGCTTCCATTTCTTTGGCCATTTTTCTTTCTGTCCACCAGTTAAAGAACTTAACACCACCAAAGCCGCCGACAACCATACCAATACCAAACAGCCAGCCACCCGGATCACCGCCGGCTACTCTTATAAAGAAAGCGCCGATATTACAGCCAAGTGCTACACGGGCACCAACACCCATAAGCAATCCACCGCCCAGACCCCAGACGATAAGCTCACCTTTAGGAAGCTTCCATTTAAATTCTTTATTTAACAGAGACATTACCATTGCTCCAAATACTATGCCGAGTGACATCCATAAGGCTGGATTACGCCAGAGCTCAGGCAGGCCGTTCATAACGCCAAAGAACACATCGTCCCTTACATTCCATCCTACTTTCTCCATGATCCATCCAGCAAACTGAGCTTCCTGCGTTGTGATATACCAGTAACCCGGATCGAAAATCTTACCCATTGTTGAGAGATCGCCGTGATGCCCCATTCTTGCCAGCAATTCGCCAAAGTTCGATACGCCGAACTTGTTCTGCATGCCCTTCATTGCAAGGATATGAATTCCGGCTGTAATTCCGATCAGGACGCCCATTAGCGTAGTCCTCTGGGATGCGGTCAGCATATTCCACATACCCTTTAGTTCATCGCCAAGTCCTGTATTCTGCTCCAGGCCTGCCTTCTTCAGCGCCTTTTTTGTTTTTTTGATATGAACTTTGCGCATATAGAACCAGTAAATCGCAACCATAACCAGAATAGAGGGAAGGATTGTATTAATAAGTGAGTTGGCGATAAAGTTTCTTGATATATCGCCGCCCATCGCAGCAAACGTTTCTGTTTCAGAAAGTATGATGTTCTTTTTAAAGACAATGTTGCCTAGAAAATAGTGGTCAAACCATGAGGTGATCTTGTCCTTGGGAACCCATGTAGTAGCCAGGGCCTTCTCTACCCAGGACTGGGGAAGGAGATTGTTGAATATACCTCCCACATCAACAAATATGGCCTGACCAAAAGATATGCCCATTATTGACAGGATCGATGTTCCGTTGCCTTCCCCTATCTTATACAGAGAACCTGATGCGCATCCGCCTGCCAGAACCATTCCGACTCCGAAGATGATCCCGCCAATTAATTCATGCGTTCCCAGTGGTCCTGCATGAAACGTGCTCATGTTCGTAGCTGCAAGTACAACGCTAACAAGGCTGAAGAATATCAGGGCAATAAGGATACCAACTGCCATTCGCGGCACACCTGCCGCAAAAAGGTCTCGAGATGCCGATGCCATACAGAATCTTCCATACTGAAGCATCATTCCGTAGGCAAACCCAAACCAGATATATACTATAAGATAAACATAATATATATTTGCACTATAATAAATCAGACTGATCAGAATCATTGCGCCGGTGACAATAAATGCCCAAAGCTGATTTCTTTTTTCTACATTTTCCACAGGTTGACAAACCTCCTTTTAAAAAGTTTTATGAATCGGGAAATCTTAGAGCGTTGGTCTTGTAAGAATTAAGACAGCATATCAATTTTACGACACATCATATTAATACACACCGCTTTAATAGTCCAATAAAAAAATATTATCGGGCAATTATCAATGTTTATCTGAAAATTAAATCAATAGATGATTATTTTAGAAATGTTATGCCAATATTATTAAAGAACAATGACTTTATCGCAGTCGTGGTTCATGTTGGCATTATCAAACTGGCTTCCGCATACAATGTCAGAAGGTATCCCCTCAGTGGTAATCTCTGCATTTTTTGCGCTGTGGTCGCAAAAACTTATTTTTACACCATCTTTTCCGCAAAACGCCTGAAATGCGGGTTCTCCCAGAAGTTTTGTCCCATCATCCATATTGAATATGGTTACTTCATGGCCCCTGGCAACAGCGGAGTTGGTAAGCCCGACTATATCATCAAGGTGTTTGTCAGTGGTGACAAGTATTCCAAGTTTCATTTTAATTAAGTCTCCTTTCCAGACGTATGGCAGAATTTGTGATGTCTACCATGTAATGACTTTATCGCTTCCAGCGATGGCGTCAACTATCTCGTCATAGTTTTTGTTTGCATTGATATCGATTATTGATACATCATTGGACTGCTTTTGAACCTCGATAAGCTTGTTTACCGTATCATCAGCGTTGTTTCTCATTATATAGAGAA
The DNA here is from genome assembly GCA_945788685.1 of Thermodesulfovibrionia bacterium. Classification (GTDB taxonomy): domain Bacteria; phylum Nitrospirota; class Thermodesulfovibrionia; order UBA6902; family UBA6902; genus CALZJD01. The sequence goes on from CALZMZ010000005.1 coordinate 36,066, forward strand.
TCTTCATTTTCTAATGACCTCCGTTACTTTTTATTTTCATTCGCTTACATAATATATTGCTTTGCTTAATAAGGAAGTATATTGTCAAACTCAAGAAGTTTTTTTGCCATGTCTTCTGTAGATATGAACTCCATGTTCTCATTGCCTTTAAAATTTGTATAAAGCTTTACATCCATTTCCGGCATTGTTTCAAGGTTCATATCATTGTCATCATTTTTCTCAACTTCCCTGTCCAGCACGAATACACTTACTTCGTCATCAGCAAGAATCATTCCCACTCCCATTCTGAGTGCTTCTCCCTGTCTGTCCCTGACAAGTATTGCTATCTTCTTTGCCATTATTTCACCTCCTTTATTTCAGTATAATTATTTTTCTACAGGATATTTTGCATCATTGCCCCATTCCAGCCAGGACCCCACATACACTTTGACATTTGGATAACCTAACAGCTCCTTGAGTGCAAAATATGAGTCAGCCGCACGCGGACCGCTTTCACAATATGCAATAATTTCTTTATCTTTCGTAACTCCCGCTGCCTCGTAGACGGCTTTCAGTTGAGCAACTGACTTGTATGATCCGTCATTGTTACGGTTTGTTGGATAGAAGTTCAGATTCTTGGAACCCGGAATATGTCCCTTGGATTTGATGTAGTCGATTGGTTTTGTTCCATTGTATTCATCCGGGCCACGCGTATCGACTATTACCGTACCTTTATTTTTGAGATTATTTAATACATAAGCTGCATCTGCATGCATAATGTTCCGGGTGTTTGCAGCCTTATAGGTTCCAGAATTAACCTTTGGGGGAACGCCATCGGTCTTCCGTCCTTCTCTTAACCATTTATCAAGGGAACCGTTCATGATGCTTACGTTATCGTGGCCGAAATATTTCATGAGCCAGTATACTGTTGGAATAAACGGATTTGCCGCGGGCGTACTATATAACACTACATTTGAATTATTGCTTATCCCGATCTGTCCCATGATTTTTTCAAAATTTGCCTGATTTGGAGTGGCTGTCATCGCACTCATAATATCTTTCATTCCCAGATAAGCAGAGCCTGCTATATGTTTGCCTTCATACTGCATCCTGTTTTTCTCACCTACAAAACCCACATAGACAAGTTTCAAATTCTTCACATGTTCTGCAACCCATTGTGTTTCAACGAGCGGCGATGAACCATTGGCATGGACTGGTTGTGCTACGGAAGAAAGAATTAAGAGCAAAATAAATGCAAAAAAAACTGCCATGAATTTACTGTTTCCAAGGTTGTTCATATTGCGTAAAGATAACATTACAAAGACCTCCTTCATGATTTTTAGCGTTTCAGGATTAAGCTGATCGATAGTTTACAATTTAGATATTTAAACTTCAACATATTTTTCGTAATAATGTCAACTGAATGGATATAGTAAAGTAAACTTTCCTTATATAATAATTCAGCTGAATTAACAGATATAATGATGAAATAAAAAAATGAAATGCGGAATTTTTTATCAGAACCATTTGAATAGTTACTGAAAAATAACCCTTATATATAACAAGATGTTATAATCATCGGGAATTTATTGTTCATTAACATGACGTTAAATATTATAAGGATAGTATATCTTGTCCATGAATCTGGCGAAGTCAAAGGAGGCCCTTACCAAGCTGCAGGACTATTATGTTCTTGCAATCAAGGCCCCGTTCGGTATTTTTCGTAAGCCCTTTTATCTCCGGGAAACAATTGAGCAGATGGATTATGGCGGTTCAGGATCTTTTTTTATTGTTTTTCTCGTTTCTCTTTTTATAGGTATGGCCCTGTCGCTTCAAACCTCAGCAGAGCTGGCTGAGATGGGGCTTAAAATGTATACAGGCAGAGTGGTTGGCCTGTCGATCATTAAGGAGATAGGACCTGTTGCAATTGCTCTCAGTTATGCCGGAAGGGTGGGATCGGGTATGGCCTCAGAGCTTGGTTCCATGACTCTTGGTCATCAGGTAGATATTCTGAGAGTTCATGGTGTCAGCCCGATTAAGAAACTTGTATCACCAAGGGTTATCAGCTCAATAATTATGCTGCCTGTATTGACGGTTGTTGGTGATGCTGTTGCTCTTCTCGGCGGATATTTCGTTTCCATTTCTGTTGCACATCAGAGCGGGTCAGTGTACTGGAGCCAGATCAAACAGATCATGGAATTTGTTACGATATTTTCAGGAGTGATTAAACCATTTATATTCGGGTATCTCATTTCAACTATCAGCTGTTATATGGGGCTGTCCACAAAAGGCGGGGCGCGGGGACTGAGAAAATCAACAACAGAGGCCGTTGTATACTCAACAATTATGATAATTATTTCTGATTTTATGGTGACAAAAATTCTGATAATGATTTTCGGGATACCAGTATGATTGAATTTAAGAATGTAATGCTGTCATATGGAGACCATGTAGTACTTGACAGGGTATGTTTCCGGTGTGCATTTCATGAAAAAATAGCTGTGCTTGGAGGAAGCGGCGGAGGAAAGACTACCATTCTGAAATTGATGCTGGGGCTCGTGAAACCGGATTCAGGGCAGATTCTCGTGGACGACCAGGACATAACGGTAATGTCTGAATCTGAACTGAGGGATGTGAGAATGAAGTTCAGCATTGTATTTCAGGAGGGGGCCCTGTTTGATTCAATGAATGTCAAGGAAAACGTTGCCTTCTCACTGAGGGAATTTACGAAATCAACTGAAGAAGAGATTGATAAACGCGTAAGAGATCTGTTGAAAATCCTGAAGATAGAAGATGCCATTGATCTTATGCCTGAGGAGCTGAGCGGCGGTATGCAGAGGAGAGTGGCCATTGCGAGGTCTCTTGCAGCGTGCGAACCCAGGATGATGCTGTATGATGAAGCAACGACCGGACTGGACCCGCTTACTGCAGATAATATCTGCAATCTTGTCAATGAGCTGTCCAGGGGTGAGCCGCCTGGCCGGGTCGGTTTTATTATTGTTACTCATAAGGTTACAGATGCTGCAAAAGTTGCCGAGCGGTATATTTTTATAAGAAATGGTAATATAATTTTCGATGGAAATATAGAGGAGCTTAAAAAGACAAAAGACACATTATTAAGGAAATTTATTAATGAACTTTATATTTCTCATGGAAGTGCCTGAACGGTAATCTGAATGTATGATTATAGAAAACATGTAAGGTGGGCTACGATTAAAGTGGGTCTTCTTACCACAGCTGCCATTGCTGTTGTATTTCTTGCCGTAATGTTTGCAGGCAATATTCAGGACTTCTTTTCCCCCAAAGTCTCGATCTTCACTTCATTTGATGATGTAAAGGGATTAAGAGAGGGATCTCCGGTATGGTTTTCAGGTGTTGAGATAGGGTCTGTAGAAGCGATTGATTTCACAAGGTATCGTAAGATACTGGTACAGCTGTCTATCAGTGCTGATACTCTTCAATACCTGAAAAAGGACTCTCATGCAGAAATTCTGACTCTTGGGCTTCTGGGCGACAAATATATTGAGGTAACGCCGGGTTCAAAAGATGGGGATCCAATTGAACAAAATTCTTCCATCAGTGGGGTTTCTCAGATGGAGATCCAGGACATATTTGAGTCCAGCAAAGAGTCAATCGGAAAACTGGCCCATTTTCTGGAGATGCTTGAAACAACCATAGCAAAAATTGAAAGCGGGAAGGGTACCGTAGCAAAACTTCTCAATGATCCATCGGTCTTTAACAGCCTGAAAGATACTACAGATGATCTGTCCGTGCTGATAAAGAAGATCGAGAGCGGGGAAGGGAGCGTTGGCAAGCTTGTGAGTGAAGACGTATTGTATCAGGATGTCTCCGCAGCAGTAGGTGATGTAAAACTGTTTGCAGAGTCTCTCCAGAAATCAGAGGGGACATTGACCAAGTTAATTGATGATCCTGCACTGTATAACAGGTTTCAGAAGGCATCTGAATCACTGGATGTTTTTACGCAGAAACTTGTCAATTCCAAAGGCACGGTAAATAAACTCCTTGAAGATGAGAGTCTTTACAATAATGTCAATGATGTATCATCTAAAGTGAATACGATACTTGAAAAGATAGACAGCGGGCAGGGTCTGATGGGCAGCCTTGTAACTGATGATGAACTGTCACAGGAATTGAAAACAACACTGCAGGATCTGAATGTCTTGATTAAAGATATCGAGGCAAATCCTCACAGGTATTTTAAATTCAGTATTTTTTAAGATATCTTTAAACTACACCTTCCAATAAAAATTCTCACTAATCTCCCTCATATCGAGCTATATTTGTGGATTATATTTCATTGAACTTCCCCCGAATAGATGGACACCGCTAATAATTAATATTGAAATTGAAAAATAAGTGTGCAATGGGGGAAATTAATCGTGTCTGAAGATGTTATTAAGCAACCCGCCACTGTTCACTGTAAATCTCTCAGTGACTCACTTCTTATAAAACCGATTATCCGTAACAGTGCTGAAAACCGATATTGGAATAGCAGGATTAATCACTCTAAAGTCTTTAAAAATCAGGTAGTTATTTAATTGGCAATGTAATTGCTTTTACATCAGGTAAGCAAACGATAATACATGAATATATCTTAACCTTAGCGACCTTGAGGGTTATCAAGGCTGGATGGAAAGGGCATCCGTAAGAGTCAGGATACACCTGATCAGTTAAAGAGAGGAAGGAAATGAATATGCATGAATTAAAGACTGAAATGGACTTCAGGGACTTCAGAAAAGCAGCTGATACGGGATGTTATGATCATCAACGTGCGGAACAGTTCCGGAGGTTACCGGGGGAGCGGACAAACCGTATTCTCATCATTGAAGACAACAGAGCCCTGGCTGAAGTAGCCGCAATGATTGTTGAAGATTACGGAAATGTCGACATTGCCGACAATGGCAGCACAGGTCTGACCAAAGTCAGTAATATGTATTTCGATGTTATTATTTCAGATATTGAAATGCCTGTTATGAATGGAATTGAATTTTTTTATCAGGCACTGAAAATTTCTCCAACCATCAGAGAGAGAATAGTTTTCTGCAGCGGTTCATCTAAGGAAGAGCATAAGCGTTTTATTGAAAAATACAGTCTGAGATATTTATCAAAGCCATATGAGCTGGAAGAAATCAGGCGCACAGTTTATGAAGTAATTAATGGTACATCACGATAATCCGGAAAAAACACTTCAATGATTCTCGTTCTCCTATTCTGTACCCAGCGTCTTATGGCTTATCCCGCGACTGATCAGGAAATCCACAACATCTGATGGATTGAAGTACATTCGTAATTTCCATGCTTCCCTGTTGGTGCCGCTGAATATGCTGTCATCAAACTGTTCCATGACCTTTATTATTCTTTCGACATCCTCATCTGAAAATTCAGTATCCGGTTTTGTTCCCGGTCTCTCTTTTGTGACAGGAACATTCAGTCTGTTAATAATGCTCTTTACAGATGAACGATAAAGCTTACCTGCTTTTGCATCAATAAATCCGGTAATGTTGAGCAGATAGTCTGAAATCTCCCTCATGTCCGGAAGGTTGCCGATATGCTCCATTTTAATGCCAAGCTTGTCTGTACAGAGTGCGATAAGGTTTTTTACCAGAATATGGCTCTGTCCTGCCGGCACTCTGTTTACAACAAGGGCCGGGTTAAATGACTGTTCAACCTCATTGATTAATGGATATAATTCTGGATCTATTCTCTTTACTTCCTCAGCAAACTGTTCCAGCGTGAGCCTGTTTTCTCCCTCAGATTTTATTGATTCAGATTCAACAAGGGAGTTGATCTCAGAATGCTTTCTGAAAATGCTCTGCAGCTTTCTGAAAAGCGCACCTTTTATAAAACCATATGCATTCATAACGGCTCCGGGTTCAGGTGATGTCACAACGATGCCTCTGTCGGCAACTCCAAAGAAATCCAGTGTATTAAAATGCACACCTGCCCCAAGGTCCAGAATTACAATGTCTGCCGGAAGGGACCTGATGTGGCGCATGATTTTTAATTTCATCCAGTAAGCAGGGTTTGCCATGCCCGGCATGAAATCGGCACCGCTGATTAACTTCAGGTTACTCCGGGAGGTGTCAATAAGAATGTCTTCCAGTGAAGCAGCTTTTTTCTGGATAAAATCAGCAATAGTAGCGGTCTTCTTGAGAATACCCAGGCAGGCATGTATATTTGCGGCACCAAGGTCAAGGTCTGCCAGAATTACACTATGTCCGGCATCTGCGAGTAACGTTCCAAGAGCAACGGAGAATATGCTTTTCCCCACTCCTCCCTTGCCGCCTCCTACAGCAAATATTGTATTGGATCTTTTATCGCTTTTCATAAAAATGTGAAAAAATTATATCACAAACAGACCTGGATAAAGATATAACCTGTATGTTGAAATAAAAGTCTGTTATAATTTATTGTTATCTTACATGAGAGATTATATAACATTGCTCTAATAATGAGATTAATTAATATTCAAATTAATGTATTCAGATAAGGAGGAATTGATGAGATATGTCATGACGGGGATGTTAGTTGCTTTAGTTATGCTTTTTGCAGTGTCTGCATATTCAGAGGTGAGAGATAAAAAATTCACAAAAGAGGAGATTAAGAAGATGGCTGATACGAAAGCGATAATTGATACGAAGTTTGGAAAAATAGAACTGAAATTCTTTCCGGATGTTGCACCGAATCATGTTGACAATTTCATTGAGCTTTCCAAAAAAGGCTTTTACAATGGAACACTGTTTCATCGTGTAATACCGGGATTTATGATACAGGGAGGAGATCCGAATTCAAAAGATCCCGATAAATCAAGACACGGGATGGGCAGTCCCGGACATACGGTCAAGGCTGAGTTCAGCGATAAGCCCCATAAAAGGGGGATAGTTTCCATGGCGAGGTCATCTCATCCGGACAGTGCAGGCTCTCAGTTTTTTATATGCGTAGCTGATGCTTTATTTCTTGACGGCAAATACACAGTGTTTGGTGAAGTGGTCTCAGGGATGGAAATAGCTGATAAAATTGTGAGCCAGCCCAGAGACAAGAGAGATAATCCAGATGACAGAGTGGAGATGAAGATCAGTATTGTTGAGTAGGGGCAGGGCATGTGTACCATTCTGCAGAATATTTCTTAATCATGTCATTCTGGCTTGTCCGGAATCTGCCTTTTACAAGACTCCCGACAAGCGGGAGTGACAAATATTTTTCGGACGGCCGCCATTTTTATTCTTCATTAATCAATAAAAGAGTTGCGTTCCCCAGAGCCGGGAAACCATGAGCTTTTATCTAAGGTGGGAACGTCGGCAGGTGCTTCAGGCTTCCTCTTTGTTACCGAGGTCTGCTCACCACACCTGACACCAGCGCCCTTACTTATTTACTTGATGCTCAGGTTCGACCGATCTGGAGAACCGCAACTCATGACTTATTTTAACTGAGCCCAATGTTACTATCAATAACTATAAAACATGTTTATGAGTAATATAAGATTAATTAACTTGACAGGTAGAATTAATAAGGGTTTTTTACTCAAAAAATATTTTAATAAAATTCAGGTTTATTTCATGAAAATAATAAATTAAAACTAATAGTAATCAGGAAAGGATTATAGTATATTGAACTTTGTTCGTCTTGTCCCTGCAATCCTGAGCATACTCCTTCTTGCCGCACATTTCTATCGTGCCGGTAACTTGCTACTCGTAATAGTAATAGCCTCAACTTCTCTGCTTTTGTTTATTAAATCCCCGTTTGTTGTAAGGGTTATTCAGGTCGAGTTATTATTGGGCGGGCTTGAATGGGTAAGGACCCTGATAAGGCTGGTAAATATAAGACAGACCCATAATCTTCCCTGGGAACGGCTTGCAATAATTCTTGGTATAGTTGCAGCCTTTACGATTATGTCTGCGCTGGTATTTAACTTAAAGGCTATGAAAACCAGATATAATATTGCTCACGATGCTGACTGATTATTTTTGGCATTAGAGAATCGAGGGATTCTTTTAAAGTAAAGAACTGCCGGAACGACAGACAGATGAGCAGAGTGTATATATAGACTAATGAGTTTTACAGACTCGTGTCCAAATGAACAGTATTATCCCTGCAATAATGATAAATGGCAAGGCAAATGAAAGAAGTCCTGCATCAATTTCGCCGGTCCAATATATGGAATAAAAGGGCAGGGCAAAAATAACAGACAGGAAAAACCAGACCGAGGTGACAAAAATATGCAATTTCAAGTTGCTTCTCTGGGAAACAGCAGATGATAAATCAGATGTTCCAATTCTGCAACTTGCCTTGACTTGAGAAGCCGTTTCATTTCGCCTGAATTCACGTGATGCGCCGACTGCACGCAATGAACTTGTTATTGCTGTGATGCCACATATGATAGATGCGATCAATGATATTTTTTCGAGCACTGATATTATCCGGGATAAATAGATTGTTTTAAACCATAAAAGTTTATCAGATGTAAATTAATTATAAAAGATGATCAGTGCAGAAACAGTCCGGGATCTCGGGAAAAAAATGCAATTATGACATTATCTGTGACAATATGACAATTACCAGCAGACTATTGACCTAATAATCGTTTTAATCTTAAATTATTCAACATATTAACTCCTGGCACATCTCTTGCTTTTTTTTAAATATTATTATATTTCTTATAAATCTTTCCCCGGGGGTGTCATAATGATGGAAAGAAGATCTTTTGCCAGGTATGATTCCGATTTACTGCTAAAATTTTTTTATGGAAGTACTATGTTCAGCGGAAGTGTCATTAACTGTTCAGAGAGCGGCCTATGCATAAGTACCCATAGCGAGTGTTTGCCTCTCAGTTATTCGGTAAAGATGGTTCTGCTGATAAAAAATGGGGTATCAATTATGGCAGGGAAGACAGCAAGGGTATCAAAAGTCAGTGATAGTGAGATAAATATAGGGGTAGAAATCATTGATCCGCCATCGAACTATATATCATATGTAGAAGGTCTTCATGTAAATAAGAATATTGTTGACTTTAAACCGGACAATAATAATCAGTATGTTCAGTTTCCCGGGTTCCTGTATAACTGACACGAATTGCACATTTCTTCACATCACTAATTTTCACTTTACTTGATTTCAGGATTAATTCTCATTCATAGGGGCAGACCTGTGTGTCTGCCCTGACACGTGCCCGTTGGCAGGTATGAAAGTCAGATCTGCCCTGATTGGTTTAATATGAAAAACGGGCGCACACACAGGTGCGCCCCTACGATGATGCGTAACTAAATGACAGTATAAAGATTTCACAAAAAATGATATGTGCATATAATAGAACATATGAAGATTCCTATTGTTAAGGAGTACGGATCATGGGCTGTCTTTGGTTCTTCATTTCTTGCTGCATTATTTGCCGGCCTGACGACCAGACCATGGGAATCAGGCCGGGAATTTTCCGGCGTTACTTTCTTGACAATGCTGGGAATGATTTTTCTCATTAATGCAAAAGTTCCATTTTCATCACTTCTCAGATCAAAATCCTTTACTTCATCAGGCGAATCAGAAACTGAAAATCGAAATAAGGAGAATCTCTACTGGTTTATATTTTTTCTGTTCTCAGGCCTGGTGTTATTAATTCCATTTTTAATTGATGGTTTCAGATATTTTATGGTGTTTTCCCTGCTTGTCATCGCTTATTCAATTTTAATGTCTAAAGAAAAAGAACATCATTTATTAGCAGAGATAAATGGTTTTGCGCTATTGACGTTAGCAGCTCCCATAACGTATTTCACAGTTACCGGTGATGTCTCGATGAGGCTTTACGCAGCTGTCTTGATTTTCTTTGTTGCGGGTGTGATAAAGGTAAGGGTAAGGATCAGGAAAACTCTTGCCTACAGAGCAGCAATGATCTGTTACTGTGCAGTATCAGCTGTTATGTTTCAATTGTTCCAGATTCCGATGATAATTCTCATTCCTTTTTTTGAAAATATTGTTTCTGCAATATGGATAAGAGATATTAAATTAAAAACAGTAGGGGACATAGAACTGGCAAAAGGGATAATTTTTATTATGTTGATGGGCTTTTTCTGGAAATAGCTCTGAAAGGCTACAATAGTATCGGAGATCATGGTCTATTTATCCTTATTTTTAAAGACGCTAGATAGTATTTCCGAAAACAGCTTTAAGTTTCTAAGTCATTTAGTGAAATTCCGTTCATTATTCATCTATTCATAAATATGAAAATAATGGTAAATTGAAAGCGTTATCAATGACCATGTCTGGAAAAAATAAAAGCCAACCAAATACTAAAATGAAAATATGTATTAAATGCATCATGTTGTGCTTACTTGCTTTTGTATCTTCCTTCACTGCTTATCATGCAGCAGGAGCTGAGGAAAAGATCAATTACGATTCAGGCCTGAAAGAAGTTGTGGAGTATAGAAAAGCCGGGGAATATCAAAAAGCAGAAGATTTGTTAAGAAAGATGATCAGACAGTACCCGAATAATTCTGAGCTGCTCAGTATGTTAGGCCAGACGCTATTCTGGGATAAAAAATATGATGAATCTATAGATACATATAAAGAACTGACGAAAATAGATCCTTCTCAAGAGAACAGAAGAGAAATGAATAAGGTGATAAAAGCAAGAGATAAAATCAATTTCATATCAAAGAAAAACTATCTTCAGATAAGTACCTCATATTTTGATTATACAAAGGGTCTGGACAGTGAAAGAATATACGCGATCAAATTAAGAGAGAGGATAGCCGGAAAGACCTTTGTTGCCGGATATGCCAATATAGACAGGTTCGGGAAAAATGATAATCAGATAATGCTTGATGTTTATTCCGGTCTTGGTAAAAAAAGATGGGGTTATATATCTCTGACAGCAAGCCCTGATGCAGAATTTCTTGCTGACTGGACTGCCGGATTTGTCGTGTATCAGGCATATAAGAACCTTGATTTTTCATTAGGCTATACATTTATGAAATTCGATAGTACATCAGTTCATTTGCTCAAGCCGGGTGTGATCGCCTATTTTTCTCACGGATTTACTCTTCATGAGACTCTGTTTATAAATCCGGAGAAAGGCACGGCCACGCTGATTTCCAGACTTGAATATAAACCAAATTACCGATTAAACGCATATTACAGTTTTTCGATAGGTAAATCCTCCGAAGAAATCGGAGCGCTACAGGACACAGAGAACGTGTCTACTTATTCACACACAATAGGCGCTGAATACAGATTGAGAGATTATCTCAGTATAGGGGCGGCATACAAATTCAGCCACCGGGATAAAATATATGATAAGCAGGGATTTAAACTATATGCGAAATACTGGTGGGAATAATGGATAATGTAAGAGACTCAATATTTCCATTTCTTTTGAAAGAGTATCTGATATATCTCGTTTATATTCTTGGGATCTCAGCACTGCTGCTTTTTGTTATTCTTATAGTTCACAAAATCTACACTGAGAAAAGGGCAGAGAAAAAAAAGCGTTTATATAATCAGTACAGTTCCATGATAGAGGCGTATCTTAAGGACAATACACAAGTGTCTGAGAAGCCTGTAAGGAATATACAATATGAAGCCTTCGCAGATTTCTGTATTGATACTCTTGCACTGAATGAAGATGGCAATGCAGACAGGATCAGGTCATTATTAAATGAGATATCCGCAGTTGATCACTTCCAGAGGCTGGCTGGGTCATCATCATGGACAAAAAGGTATTATGCAATTGAAACACTGGGTTTTTTTGCAATTGAGGAACTGAAAGGGTTCTTTTCAGATGTAATGAAGAACGATGCGGTCATTGAAGTCAGATCAAAAGCGGTGTGGGCTCTAAGCATGATTGCAGATAAAGATGACATTAAGACAGTAACAAATATGCTCTCAACCGACATCTCAAATTCTTCAAAGTTTAATGAATATATATTTACAAATATGATAGATTCCTTTATAAGAAAAGGGTTGGTCAATTATCTGGTTGATTATCTGGATGCAATTGAAAAAGACGATAACATACCACTTCTTGTCAAGAGAGATTTATTAAGCGCCTGTGGTTCCTCGGGTCTTAAAGAATCGGAAACAGTGATAAACACGTATTTCACGGATTTTCCTGAAAACCCTATTATTAAAATAGCCTGTATAAGAGCATTAGGATTTCTTGGCAGTCTGAATCCCACAATTACTCTGGCCGGGCTTTCTGACTATGACTGGAGAATCAGGGCTGTCACTGCAACAGCGGTTCATCTGGATGACGGGGATATTATCCAGAGTCTCAGAAAATTGTTATACGACAGTTATTATAACGTCAGAATCAACGCATCCAGGAAGCTGGCATCACTGGGGGAAAAAGGATTATCTGCACTGAAAAGTGAAGCTGATTCTGATGACCGGTTTGTTGCTGATACGATTCGCTATATCATGGCTGAAACGGGGGTTCATGGCAGATAATATCACTTTTTTTTTCTGGTCTTTCCAGATCATTGTTCTCATTTATTTCGTTTTAGCAAATGGGACGTATACGTTTTTTACGCTGCTTTCACTGAAGGACATAAAAAAATACGCATCTCTCGTTACTCACCACAACATTAAGACTCTTCTGTCACCCGTGTATTACAAACCTTTGTCCATTATTGTGCCTGCATTTAACGAAGAAGCCACAATAACAACGACCATAGCATCTCAACTGAATATGCGATATCCGGAATATGAGGTAATTGTGGTAAATGATGGATCAACAGACAAGACATTAGAGAAACTGATTGAAAGGTTCAGGCTCGTCAGGATTGACAGGGTCCTGCAGCTTATCCTGAAACACGAACCTGTTAATGAGATTTATATTTCTCTTGATCATCCTAATCTTCTTGTCCTTGACAAAGACGGAGCAGGTAAAGCCGACGCGCTTAATGCAGGTATTAATGCTTCACGTTATCCAGTTATATGCAGCATTGATGCTGACTCCCTGCTTGAAAATGAAGCGCTTTTAAGGGCGGCACGGCTTTTTGTTGAAGATAAAAAGGTAATCGCAACAGGCGGTATCGTAAGGGTCCTGAACGGATCTGTAATCGAAAATGGGGTGGTAACAGAAATAAAGGCACCGAAAAAAGCGATTGAGAGTTTTCAGGCCGTTGAATATACCAAGGGATTTCTGGCGGGCAGGACTTCATGGAACCATTTCAGCAGTCTGCTTATCATCTCCGGTGCATTCGGCATCTTCAGAAAAGACATGGTTATTGCAATCAATGGATACAGGGAAACAGTCGGTGAAGATATGGACCTGGTGGTAAGGCTTCACAAGCACTGCCGAGAACGGGAAATCCCATACAAAATAGTATTCGTGCCTGATCCGATCTGTTTTACGCAGGTGCCTACAGATTTCAAGTCCCTCCTGGACCAGCGCAACAGATGGCACAGGGGACTGATAGACAGTCTGCTTCACAGTAAAAAAATGTTTATGAAACCGAAATACGGGACTGTCGGTACTTTTGGATACCTGTATTTTGGTTTTCTTGAAGGCCTCGGTCCTGTTGTGGAGTTTATCGGCTACGTAAGTTTCATACTTTTTTTTCTTTTTGGGCGATTAAACAGTGATTTTGCATTGATCTTTTTTGTCGTAGCAATACTATGGGGCATGTGGCTGAATATTGGATCTGTATTACTGGATGATATTTTATATAAGCGCTATAAAAATGTGAGAGATCTTATGAAATTATGCATGTATGGTTTTTTTGAGATGCTCGGGTACAGACAATTGATTACCATTGAGCGCATGATAGCTACGTTTATGTTCTGGAGCAAGAACTGGGGGAAAGCCAAAAGGCAGAAGATAAGGGTAAATGAAAATAATGAACATCATTAAAAAGATAATATATTTTATCCCGAGGCTGATGTTGCTGGCCATTTTTTTTGTATACGTGATTTTTTCTATATTGACCTACTTCGATTATTTTGAACGCTACCTGTATCCTCTCCATTTTATACAGGGCAAAGTCCAGGTAATCAGCCAGAATATATTGATAGGACCTTATCCGCATTTTGATGAACTGAAAAAGCTGCAGAAAGAGACAGGAATTGAAGTTGTGATCAGCCTGCTTAATACTGACCTTCCGCCGGAGGAAGCGTTGTACAGAAGAGAACAGAAAATCGCGAAAAAAATAGGTGTTGAGCTGGAAAGCTTTCCTCTTACGTACCTTAAGATAAATGGCAAACATAATAGTGAAATGGCTGACGCAGTTGCGGAATATGTAAGAAGCATTGGCGACAGGACAATATACATTCACTGTTATCTCGGAAGACATCGTGTCATATTTATACGTGACCAGCTCAGAAAGAAGGGATTAATTGACATGGTCCCTGCTTTGGAAATGCAAGACTCCGGAAAACTGTAATCAGTCAATAGCAGGATTAATAATATTACAGTGCATTTTGCCGTATTCAAAACTTTTTTAAGGCTTACCTCTCTGGCTCACATAGTTGTGAATCATCCGGGATAATAATCATTATTATTTAAATATTTGCAAGCGCTGTCTGAATGTTCATAACATACCGATTAATCCACTTTTTTTATAGAACCATTGTATTTATATTTACCTGTGGTGTTATGTTTTCTCATTAATATAACATCTTGAAAATAAAGAGTATTATTTTTTTTCTGCGCTACTGTTGACAAAAAATTAATACCCTGATAAACTCTTTAGGTTTTCCCGTCGAAGGAAAAAATCAATATTAGTTATATATATTGCGGTATTATCGGAGGAACGTTGCCAACAATAGCACAATTAGTAAGGAAGGGCAGAAAGCAGCCCACTACGCCGTCAAAGAGTAAAGCCTTAGCAAGGTGTCCGCAGAAGAGAGGTGTCTGTACGAGAGTATATACGACCACTCCGAAGAAGCCGAATTCTGCATTAAGAAAAGTTGCAAGAATAAGGCTGACAAACAAAATGGAAGTTACCGCATATATTCCCGGTGTTGGTCACAATCTGCAGGAACACTCCATTGTCCTTATCAGAGGCGGCAGGGTAAAAGATCTTCCAGGTGTCAGATATCATATTGTTAGAGGTGCCCTCGACACACTTGGCGTGGCTGATCGCAGACAGGGACGATCAAAATACGGCGCCAAGAGACCAAAATAAATTTATAACTAAGGTAAAGATATGCCAAGAAGAAGAGTAGCAGCTAAAAGAGAAATATTGCCTGATCCGATTTACAACAGCAAGGTTGTGAGCAAGTTTGTAAATGCAATTATGAGTGATGGCAAGAAGTCTGTTGCAGAAAAAAACTGCTATGGAGCGTTTGACATAATAAAGGCAAAAACAGGAGATGATCCTTTAAAGCTGTTCAAAACCGCGCTTGATAATGTGAAACCCCAGCTGGAAGTCAAATCCAGGAGAGTCGGAGGCGCAACGTATCAAGTGCCTATTGAAGTCAGGCCCCAGAGGAGGCTGGCCCTTGCTTTCAGGTGGATTATAGGTTTTGCCCAGAAGAGGGGAGAACGAACCATGAGAGAAAAACTGGCCGGTGAATTACTTGATGCGGCAAATAATACAGGAGCTTCAATTAAAAAGAGGGAAGATACACACAAGATGGCTGATGCCAATAAGGCATTCGCTCATTATAGATGGTAAAAATGGACAAGGCAGTTTCAAAAATGACGACAAATAATACACTTGAAAAGACCAGAAATATAGGTATAATGGCCCATATAGATGCTGGCAAGACCACGGTAACAGAACGGATTCTGTTCTACACAGGGGTGACGTATAAAATGGGTGAAGTCCATGACGGCACAGCTGTTATGGACTGGATGCCACAGGAGCAGGAGAGAGGCATTACTATTACATCTGCTGCAACCACATGTTCATGGAATGATAACAAGATAAATATTATTGACACTCCCGGACATGTTGACTTTACTATTGAAGTTGAGCTGTTGCATTATTTGATGCAGTTGCAGGGGTTGAGCCCCAGTCAGAGACAGTATGGAGACAGGCAGATAAATATGATGTCCCCAGGATTGCATTCATTAATAAGATGGACAGAATGGGGTCTGACTTTTTTATGTGTATCAAGTCAATGGTTGAGAGACTTGGTGCAACACCTGTACCTGTCCAGATTCCGATTGGGAGTGAAGAGAACTATAGAGGTTCGATAGATATAGTAAAAATGAAGGCCTGTATTTATGATGATGATTCTCTTGGAGCAACGTACGTTGAAACAGATATTCCGGATGAGCTTCTTCCCCAGGCCCTTGAATACAGGGAGAAGATGCTGGAGTCTCTGTCAGATTTCGACGATGTAATCATGGATAAATACCTCTCAGGTGCAGAAATCGATGAAGCCCTTATAAATTCAGCGCTGAGAAAAGGAACTGTTAAGCTTAAGATTACCCCCGTGCTCTGCGGTAGTGCATTTAAGAATAAAGGTGTACAGCAGCTGCTTGATGCTATCATCGACTATATGCCCTGCCCTTCAGACGTTCCTCCGGTTAGCGGTATTGAACCGGATTCAGGCAATGAAGTAGTAAGAAATGTATCAGACAAAGAACCTTTTTCTGCACTGGCCTTTAAAATAATGACTGATCCTTTCGTAGGTCAGTTGACTTTCCTCAGAGTGTATTCAGGCACTGCAAAAGCAGGGTCATATATTTATAATTCAACCAAGGATGTAAAAGAGCGTGTAGGCAGACTGTTAAAGATGCATGCAAACAAACGGGAAGAGCTGAAAGAGATTCGTGCAGGCGACATCGTAGCTGCAGTTGGTCTCAGGAGCACACTTACCGGGGATACACTTTGCGATGAAGACAAGCCTGTAATACTGGAGTCCATGGAGTTTCCCGAGCCTGTTATTTCTGTCGCCATTGAACCAAAGACAAAGGCAGACCAGGAAAAGCTGTCTGTTGCCCTTGGTAAACTCGCCCAGGAAGATCCCTCCTTTAAAGTATCCTATGATGATGAAACAGGACAGACAATTATTTCCGGGATGGGAGAACTGCACCTTGATATTATTGTTGACCGTCTTTTAAGAGAATTTAAGGTGGGCGCCAATGTTGGTAAACCCCAGGTTGCTTACAGGGAGACTATAAGGCAGAAGACTGTTGCTGAAGGTAAATTTGTCAGGCAGTCAGGCGGTCGTGGACAGTTCGGTCATGTAAATATAGAGCTTGAACCTCTGGAGCCGGGTGGAAACAATTTTGAATTTGTAAATAAGATTGTTGGTGGCTCCATCCCCAGGGAATACATACCTGCTGTTGAAAAGGGAGCTAAAGAGGCACTGGAAAGTGGTGTGCTGGCAGGGTATCCTGTTGTTGATGTAAAGATGACTTTATTTGATGGTTCCTACCATGAAGTTGACTCCTCGGAGATGGCCTTTAAAATAGCCGGTTCAATGGCAATCAAGAATGCCTGTAAAAAGGCAAAACCTGTACTGCTTGAACCGATCATGGCAATAGAGGTTGTGACGCCGGAAGAATATATGGGAGATGTAATAGGTGACCTGAACTCCAGGAGAGGGAGGATCCAGACCATGATGCAGCGGTCCAAAGTAAGAGTAGTGGCTGCACAGGTGCCGCTTTCATCAATGTTCGGGTATGCAACTGATCTGAGATCCAAAACACAGGGACGTGCAACATATACAATGCAGTTTTCACATTATGAAGAAGTCCCGAAAAATATCTCTGAAGAAATTGTAACAAAGGTACGGGGAGGATAAAGACATCTTAAAATAATGTCTTATCAAAACAGGAGGCAATATGGCTAAAGCAAAATTTGAGAGAGTAAAGCCACACGTAAACATAGGAACAATCGGGCATGTGGACCATGGGAAGACGACCCTGACAGCAGCGATCACAAAGTATCTGGGGCTGAAAGGAAAGGCAGACTTCAGGGCATTTGACTCAATCGACAATGCGCCTGAGGAAAAGGCACGGGGAATAACCATAGCAACAGCCCATGTAGAATATGAGACAGACGTACGGCACTATGCGCATGTGGACTGCCCGGGCCATGCCGACTATGTAAAAAACATGATAACCGGAGCAGCGCAGATGGACGGGGCAGTGCTGGTGGTATCAGCAGCAGACGGACCTATGCCGCAGACAAGAGAGCACATCCTGCTTGCACGGCAGGTGGGAGTGCCATATATAGTTGTATACATGAACAAGACAGACATGGTGGATGACCCTGAACTTCTGGAGCTGGTAGAGATGGAAGTAAGGGAGCTGCTTTCGAAATATGAATTTCCCGGAGATGATATACCGATCATCAAGGGATCAGCCTTAAAGGCCCTTGAAGGGGGAGAGGACACATCAGCAGAGGAGTACAAGAGCATCGATGAACTGATGAATGCAATAGATGAGTATGTGCCGACCCCGGAGCGGGACATAGACAAGCCGTACCTGATGCCGGTAGAGGATGTGTTCAGCATCTCGGGAAGGGGAACGGTAGTAACAGGAAGAATAGAGAGGGGCATTGTCAAGGTAGGGGAGGAAGTGGAGATAGTGGGCATAAGCGAGACGCGGAAGACCGTGGCAACGGGAGTGGAGATGTTCAGGAAGCTGCTGGATGAAGGAAGGGCCGGAGACAACGTAGGGATTTTGCTGAGGGGAACGGGCAAGGATGAGGTAGAGAGGGGCATGGTGCTGGCAAAGCCCGGCTCGATAACCCCTCATACGAAGTTCAAGGGAGAGATATATGTACTGACAAAAGAGGAGGGTGGAAGGCACACCCCGTTCTTTAAGGGATACAGGCCGCAGTTTTACTTCAGGACAACGGACGTGACAGGAGTGGCGCAGCTGCCGGATGGAGTGGAGATGGTCATGCCTGGAGATAATGTAACGATCTCGGTGGAGTTGATAGCACCGATCGCAATGGAAGAGGGCCTGAGGTTTGCCGTAAGAGAGGGAGGCAGGACAGTAGGGGCCGGAGTCGTTACAGAGATAATAGAATAATGAACGACGTACGACGAACGACG
>CALZMZ010000006.1 GCA_945788685.1 Thermodesulfovibrionia bacterium
CAATGATTCTTCCTGAAAACCTGTTCCGGCATATCTGGTCCTCACTCCGGGCTGGGATGTCCGGAAACCGAATTCAAGTTTTAACTGTCTTTCAACAGGGACTTTATACACCTGTTCAATGCCAAAGGGGAGCTTGAAGTTCAGACCGGGATTAACCGTACGGGTATACCTGCCGAATTGAACAACAACTCCCACCTCTTCAGGCTCTACCGTAAACCAGGTAGACAGGAACAGGCCCAGCACCAGAATAACGACTGCAGCTGCTGCAATGGCCTTTAAATTAATTTTCGGCGGCCTGAAATCTTTAAAATCCTTGAAGTCCTTAAAGTCTTTAAAATCAAATGGTGGTTTTTGGTCCATTAATATTACCTCCTGTAATAGTTACTAGACATAGTAATAAATAAAAATTTAAATTACAACTGCTGATATTTTTTGACAATGTGAATAATCCACTGAAATGTACAGTTTTTTCTTAATAATCCGCTTGACTTCCCATACATGTATGCTTTAATTTGGATGGACTTGATGTTAGAGATCTTCGGAGGTTCTATTGGCAAAGAAAAAAATGTACCTGTATGGCAAGAACTCTGTGCTGGAGAGATTAAAGGTCAATCCCGGCAGTATAAGGGGGATATTTATACAGGAAAATTTCAAAAACAATGAGATTGTGAAAATGGTCAAATCAGAAAAAATTCTCATAAAAACTGTGTCTGAGAGAGATCTTTTGAGAATTAAACGTGCTGATCGTTTACAGGGGATAGTGGCTGAAATCGATAATTTCAGATACACGTTTTTTGATGACATTCTGAAACAGGGTATCGAACAGGCAATGACATTAATATTCCTTGATGGACTAAATGATCCGCATAATTTAGGTTCCATAATGAGGACAGCAGCCTGCTTTGGTGGATTTGCATTGATCATACCGGAACATGGCTCCTGCGATGTGAATGATACGGTAATGCATGTAGCTTCAGGAGGAGAAAATTTTGTTCCTGTAGCTATGGTCACCAACTTATCAGCTGCATTGTTAAAAGCAAAAAAAGCCGGTTATTGGATCGTTGGTACAGTTATTAATGAAGGAGAGAATATCAATAATACTTCTTTGCCTTTCCCTATGAGCCTTGTCCTGGGGACGGAAGGCAAGGGAATACGTTATGGTGTTCAGAAACATCTTGACCTGAAAATTACATTACCCATGAAAGGTGCCCAACTATCTCTTAATGTCGCAATGGCCTTTGCCATCTTTGCACAGGAAATTACAAGGCAAAGCAATAAATTATGATCCACCCCTATAGATTTGAATTCCTGTTTAATCATTTATGTTATTCATAGAATGCTGTCAAATAATAATTAACAAAAAACCGCTTAAAATAAGTACGTTATACTTAATCCTGCCTGAATGTATGGACTCATTGATTGCGGTATGAAAATCCATACAGAATATCAAATAAAACATTTATTCATTAATCCTGTTCAATCTCAATAAATTACATAATTACAGCAGGTTACGGTCGGAATAGTTGTGAGGCATGCAAATTGCTTTTAAACACAACTAAATATTGGTTCGCGGGCATGACCATATAAAAGGTCATTAACCAATATGTTTTTAAATGAGTTGATGTTCATAGTAGAAAAACTGCTTATGAATAGCAATGAGCTTTTTAAAAGTAATCATACCAGAGCATCTGTTTTTCGGATAATTTTTTTTATATAAGGAGAATAATGCCTAAATATTTCTTAACTAAATGCGCAGGTTTAATATAAATGGATACATCCGGTATTGGTGAGGTCAACTCTGGAGGCAGTGATTCTTTCAGCTCCGGGAGCAATGATGATTTCAACTCTGGAAGTAATGATGAATTTAACGAAGCACCAGATGAGGACAGCAGTAACGCAGATACGCCGGCAGATGTTATCAAGCTCTCCTGGAATGCACCGCTGTATGACGCAACAGGAGCACCGCTTACCGACCTTGGTGGATACAATATATATTATTTAAAAGATGATACGACCACACAAATACTGTCTATAGACGTGGGAAATGTGACTTCTGCCAGAATCGCTGTACCATCTCTGGGAACATGGTGTTTTGAGGTTACGGCTTATGACGAATCAGGCATTGAAAGTGATTTTTCAAATAAAGCGTGCACAGTAATTTAAAACTGTGATAGCCACTAAAAGCGTTTACACGTCATGTACACACATTTCTAAACTTATTCACTCCTTGGCTGTCAGCAGTCAGCATAAAGCAAAGGTAGGGAAGTATATGAATATATCAAACGGATACCTTCATATTTTATTAAGAAGCTGAGATCTGAACTCTGACAGCTTTTAAGCACGGTAAGTGTTTACATGCTCTGTAAACACAAGTATTGTTCATGACATTAACTGACTGTTTTTTCCGCGTCCTTCACCATGAGCCTGGTTACGGCACTGGCAAATGCTGCCGGGTCCTTTGGTTTTGATCCCTCAAGCAAAAGCGCCTGATCATAAAGCAATGTTATATATTCATCAAGGACAGCGCTTTTCTGTTCTTTTTCGAACATGCTGTTCATGGCTGCAAAAATCGGATGAGAGGGATTTATCTCCAGTATGCGTTTCGTTTCCGGCATATTCTGTCCCATAGCCTTGAACATTTTCTCCATCTGAGGATCAAGGTCTCCTTCATCGCCTACCAGGCAACAGGCAGTGTCCTTAAGCCGTCCTGAGAGCCTCACGTCTTTCACTTCATCTTTCAATCTGTCTTTTATCATCTCAATAAGGGCCTTGTATTGTTTCTCAGCCTTTTTCTTATCAGCCTCTTTGTCCTTGTCAAGTGACAGTTCACCTTTAATGGCTGATTTGAATTTCTTGCCTTTATATTCCAGACCGCCTACAACGAAATCATCGACTTCATCAAGCATGATAAGGACTTCATACCCTTTCTCATTAAAGGTTTCGAGATAGGGTGATTTTTTGGCTTCGTCAAATGATGAGCCTGTGATGTAGTAAATATCTTCCTGGTCTTTTTTCATTGCGTCAACATATGCCTGAAGGGATGTAAAGGAATCTTCAGCATTATTTGTAGACTGAAAAAGAAGCAGGTCAGCAATTGCTTCCTTTCTGGAGAAATCAAAATGGACACCTTCCTTTAACACTCGACCGAACTCTTTATAGAAGGTCAGGTATTTCTCATATTCTTTATTCTTCATATCAGACAGCATATCAAGTACTTTCTTGGTAATATTCTTGTTTATTATCTCTACCTGCCTGTTGGACTGCAGAATTTCCCTTGAGACATTCAGGGGGAGGTCTGAAGAATCAACCACGCCCTTGATAAATCTGAGATACCTCGGAATTAACTGTTCACAATGGTCCATTATCTGTACTCTTTTGACATACAGGGTAGGTCCCATTTTGTAGTCTTTATAATAAATATCCATGGGCATCCTGGACGGGATATAAAGAAGTGCTGTGAACTCTGATGTTCCTTCCGCCCTGAAATGAATCACTTTTGCAGGGTCAGTGAAATCGTGTGAAATATGCTTATAGAACTCATTGTACTCCTCATCCTTGATTCCGGATTTGTCTTTCAGCCAGATCGCTTTCTGTGAATTCAGAATCTCTTCTTCCCTGATTTTTACCTTTTCCCCTTTTTTAAGCTCACTGTCTATTTCTTTTTCTACATCCATTGCAACTGGATGTTCAATGTAATCAGAATATCTTTTTATTACACTGCGTATTTCCCATTCCTCCAGATACTTCTTTTCATCCTCCTTTAGATGGAGAATTACGTCGGTCCCCTTTTTCTCTTTTTCGACATCTTCAACAGTATAAAAACCGTCAGCAGCTGATTCCCATTTGACACCGGGTTGACCTTTCCTCCCGGCTTTTCGGGAAAGTACCGTTACACGGTCAGCTACCATAAAAGAAGAATAGAATCCTACGCCAAACTGACCTATTAATTCAGGATTGTCTTTGACTTCTTTGTTTTGCAGGGCTTCTATAAATTCTTTGGTTCCTGATCTTGCAATAGTACCCAATGCCTCAATGATCTCATCTTTAGTCATGCCAAGCCCATTATCACTTATTGTTAATGTGCCGGCATCTTTATCAGGTATTATTTTAATTTTCCAGTCTCCGTCACCTTCCATGATATTATTGTCAGTAAGTGATTCATAACGGGCCCTGTCAATTGTATCTGAGGCATTTGATATTAATTCTCTCAGAAATATCTCTTTATGGGAATAGAGAGAGTGGATCATTAAATCCAGGAGCTGTTTAACTTCTGTTTTGAATTCAAGATTTGTCGTAGTCATATGGTTGTTACCTCGCTTTGTTAAATTGAGTAAATAGACCTATTTATATACAGGAATTCTAGAGGAAATGTCAATTTGTAGATTGTTATGAAGGTATTTCAGGATTATTATTCATACGTTACATATATAATATGAATAACAAATGCCCCTGATAAATTAAACTGTATCGCCTGTTCTACACATATGAATTAACACTGCAACAGGTCAGAGCGATTCTTTCCTGTTACGTATCTGATCAGTGACAATATGACACGAAACTGTTAATAATTGTCAATAAAATCAGATATATGGCAACTAAATTTTATTTAATTTTCGTTTCTTGAAAATGGTATGAAAATTGCTTGTCTAAATTGGTGATGAGAAATGGTTAAATTAAGCAGTTGTGAAATACTTGACGAACTGAACAAGCTGGGAATACAGGCCCCGTCTGATCTGATTGAGTTTCTGAAAGAGTATGCAGACTATTATACGCATACTGACATACAGTTAGACTGAAACCGGGCTTCGTGACTTGGAATAAGCTTATCATCAGTATGTTGGAAATCTCAATATCCCCTTATTTCATCTGAATTATCTTTTTTTAAGACCTGTTTCCATGGCTCATTTATGTATGAATAATGCGGGTCAGACATTGGAATTACTTTGTTGGTAATGAGTATGGAGTCAGAAATATATAGGATTGCTACCTGATCTGTTCTAACATCCGCTGAGCTTCTATTCCCACGGGGGTGTCAGGACCGAGCTCTACAGCCTTACGTAAAGCGGTTATGGCCTCTGGATTATTTCTGGATGAAGCATAAACAAATCCAAGGCTGATCCAGATTCTTTGATATGACGGCATTAATTCTGAGCCTTTTCTCAATGTCTCAATCGCTTTATCAGGCTGATTCAGATATTGATAGGCTAGTCCCAGATCATTGTATGTGTCTATATCATTAGGATCGAGTACAAGTACCTTTTTGTAAGCATCAATGGCCTCAACATACCTGCCGTTTTCAAAGTACCTATCACCGAACAACGCAAGGGCTTTGGGATCATTTTCATTTACTCCCAATTCGTCTGTAGACGGGATTTTAACGTATTCCTGATCCATTAGTGGGCCGGACTTAATCGGTCGTTTAGTTTTTTTCACAGGTTGAGGGCCTTCTGACCTGCTGCAGGACGATAAAACTACAGAAAATAATAAAAAGAATATCGCTGTTAATATAATCGCACTGAAATTGTTGGATTTTATGATAGAGATAGGCATCATTTTTTAAAGATACTATGTTATTGAGATAAAGTCAAAACCCGGAATTAATATCTTTTTCAACTAATACCATTTATAAACTGCAATATCCTGGTCTGCTTCTCTGTATGCTATATTGCTTTTTTTTCGGGTCTTAAAATGGATTATCCGCAATCTATCAGATCCTGAGACTTATTGTTCAGTCATCTTCGTAAATTCTTCATATGAGATGGTTTTTACTCCGAGAGACCGGGCCTTATTAAATTTTGATCCGGGTGATTCTCCGGTAACGACAAAATCAGTTTTCCTGGAAACAGATCCTGATACATGACCTCCAAGGCTGTCTATATATGTCTCAATTTTTTTTCTTGGTTCCGGCAGTGTACCTGTTAAAACAAAGGTAAGGCCATCGAGGGGTTTGTGCTGTATGCTTTTATCATCATAATCAGGATTTGACAGTTTTAGTCCCATTCTCCTTAAAGCCCTCAGTGTCTCAAGGTTTGTCTGATCATTAAAGAACTGTGCAATCGAATCAGCGATCTTTTCTCCTATCTGTTTGATTTCCATTACAGTATCAGGTTCCAGGTAGAACAAATCCTCAATTTCCCTGAAGTGTTTTGCCAATAATCTGGCTGCATATTCACCAACATGCGGAATACCTAATGAATAAAGAAATCTTGAGAGAGTTGTCTTCTTGCTCTTCTCAATAGCATCAACAAGATTCCGGGCTGATTTATCAGCAAACCTTGGAAGTTTCAGCAGGTCCTCTTTTCTTAAGCTGTATATATCAACGAAGTGGCTGACCAGACCTGTTGAGAACAGAAGTTCAACATTCTTATTGCCAAGTCCCTCTATGTCCATGGCAGACCGTGAAGCATAGTGCTTAATATGTTCCTGGGCCTGTGCCTTACAATTCAGACCAATACAGCGGAATGCAACGCCCCCATCTACTTTTTCAACGGATGAACCGCAAACAGGACATTTTGCGGGAGGGGTAAACTGCTTTTCATGGCCAGTCCTTTTGTCTTTTACAACACTGAGGATATGAGGTATGACATCTCCTGCCCTTTCTACCACGACAGTGTCATGTATCCGGATATCTTTCCTCTCTATCTCGTCCCAGTTGTGAAGCGTTGAACGTGATACAGTAACACCACCGATGGATACGGGTTCGAGAAACGCTACAGGTGTGATTGTTCCTGTCCTGCCAACGCTGGCAATAATATCTTTTATCCTGGTCACACCTTTGTGGGCCGGGAACTTGTAGGCAATTGCCCAGCGGGGTTCTCTTGTCTTCATTCCCAGTGCATGCTGAAGATCAAAGTCATTGACTTTTATGACTACACCATCAGCTTCAAATGAGAAGGTGCTTCTTTTATTTTCAATGTCCGTAACCAGTTCAATAACATTCGTAATGCCGTTTGTGAGCCCCATATGTACAGGTACAGGGAAACGGTGTTGTTTAAGCCAGTTAACAAATTCCCACTGACTATTGAAATTGGCGTTTTGAGAAGCTCCTATGCCATAGCAGGCGAGGTGCATTCTTCGTTTTGCTGTTATTGAAGAGTCAAGCTGTCTGACCGAACCGGCCGCGGCATTTCTTGGATTTGCAAATGATGCTTCACCCTGAATTTGCCGCTCCCTGTTAAGCGCCTCAAACTCATTCATATCCATGTAGATCTCACCGCGAATATCTATCTCATTGGGTATATGCTGCCCTTCTATATAAAGCGGGATCTCCTGTATCGTTTTAATATTCAATGTAACGTCTTCTCCCTCGTTTCCATCACCTCTTGTTGATGCCCTTTTCAACAGGCCATGTTTATATGTCAGCTCAATAGCCAGGCCGTCATATTTGGGCTCAACAGTGTATTCAATGTCATCATCAGACTTTAAAAATCTTTTCAGTCTTTTATCAAACTCTTTTATTTCATCATGGGAAAATGCATTATCAAGCGACAACATCGGTTCTGTATGTCTGACTTTTTCAAACTTGTCAAGAGGTGGGGCGCCAACGCGTTGTGTAGGTGAGGCAGGGAGAACATACCCTGTACGTTCCTCGAGCTGTTTCAGATTTCTATACAGACCGTCATATTCGGAATCAGATATCTCGGGTGAGTCCAGGACATAGTATTGATAGCAGTGGTGGTTGAGCTTTTTGACCAGATCTTCTATTTTCTTCTTTGATTCATTTGTCAGCTTACTCATTTTCATCATTAACAAAGTCTATGAGAAAATTCATGGCTGTTAAAGCTGCCTCTTTTTTGATTTCCTCTCTATTGCCGGTTATATTAAATTGTTGTATGAAGGTCTTTCCCTTTTTGCTGGCAGCAATATAAATGAGGCCTATGTCTTTTCCTTCAATTGCATCTGGACCAAGAATCCCGGTTGTTGCTACGGAATAATCAGAATCATCGATTATCCTGACATGATCAGCCATCTCCTTTGCTGTTTCTTCGCTTATCATTCCAAATTTAATCAATGTTTCGTTAGAAACCCTCAGAATGTTTTCTTTTGCTTTCTCTGAGTAGGACACAATGCCGGCCTTGAAAAATATACTTGCACCCGGAAGGGAAGTAATATAGTGACTGACCAATCCACCTGTGCATGACTCGGCAACTGAAAGAGATAACTGCTTTAATTTAAAAAGCTTATGCAGCTCTTCTACGGTTTTTCTTATTTTATTTTCCATATAGACACCAGGATTTGATACTCCATTAATAGATATTTATCAGCGATATAATTCTTATAAGAATGATTGTAACATTTAAGAAAGAAAACATGAATAACATCTGCTGGACGAGCAATGCAGGACATGTTTGCTTTTTAGGAGAGACTTTTTTAAAATAAGAGAAATAATTGTCACGAAAATGATCATTTATTTTGATAAATTTCAAGGAGGTTTTAAATAATGGTAACAGTTTCAGATGCAGCTGCCGTAAAAAGCAAGGAAATATTATCTGCTGAAGGAAAAGCTGAATGGGGATTAAGGTTTTTCACCGCAGGAAGCAGTTGTTGCGGTCCGTCTTACGGGATTGATATTGTTGAAAATCCTGTTGACGGAGATCACGTAATCGATAAAGATGGAGCAAAGTTTTTTATCGAGAAGTCAACATCAGAGTCCATGAAGGGCATGGAAATTCACTTTGTAGATGATGGCGAGAAACAGGGATTTGTGCTTACCGGTGGAGAGGCCCAGTCATGCAGTCCTGATTCCGGCTGTGGATCTTCATGCGGTTAATCAGCAGTTAACAGATTGATATGCAAAAGGAGTGTTGAGTTCAACTCGGCACTCCTTTTTTTTGCATAACATGTGCTTTCCTTCACTCAATGTTTTTACGCATCATGTAAAGGATTTTCCTCACTCATTGGCGTTAATGTCAAATGACAAAGCTCAATTGCCAATTCAATGTCAAAATCCTAATGTCAAAATAGTGTGATTGCCCGCCATTCTGCAAACCGATACCGGCGGACCGTTTCGCCCTCCAGGTTATTTGAAAAAACTCAGGGCAGTAGTGACTGTGTTCAGCAGTTCGTCTTTGCGGACTGGCTTGGAGATATATTCAAAAACACCTTCCTGAAAAGCATACGAGACGGTCTTATCGCTGGGTGCTCCTGTGATAATAATAACCTGACAGTTCATGTTTCTCTTTTTGATCTCTGGAATGAGGTCAAGCCCTGATCCATCTCCCAGAATAATATCAACAATGATCAGATTAAATTCCTTTTGATCAAGGAGAGCCAGACCTTCCCTGTAATTACTGGCAGTTGTAACATCATATCCTTCATTTGCTAAAAAGATTGCTAATGTATCCCTTATACACTCTTCGTCGTCAACAACCAGGATCTTCGATCTATCTTTCATCTTGCTCCATTACGGGCAGGTCAATTATGACCTTTGTAAATTCCCCTTGCTCACTCTCCAATTTGAGATAACCGCCATGGTCTTTTATAAAGCCATCGCTTATACTTAAGCCAAGACCGGTACCAATGCCTGACGGCTTTGTAGTAAAAAAAGGGTTTAATACTTTATTTAGATTATCAACAGGAATTCCGGTCCCATGATCAAGGAAACTGATTCGCACATACAGGGAATCATTCATGGTCGACTTCCCATTACCTCGTATTTCTATCTTTTTATATTCATGCAGGCCGGGATACTTCTGATTTAAGGCGTATCTTGCATTATTAAGTATATTCAAAAAAACCTGCTGCAGTTGCTGCGGGTTTGCTAAAATCCATTGGAGGTGTTCGGGCATATGTATGTCCACATGAATGTTATCCTTGCGGAGTTGAGTCATTGTCAGGGTCAGAGTCTCAGATAAAATATCATTAACATTGACAGACATCTTCTTATCTTTATTCTGTCTCGCAAAACTAAGAAGACTGCTTACAATTTCAGATACACGGTTCCCTTCTTTTAAAATCCTTTGTAACATATCTTCTTCCGTTGAGCCATTCGACATTTTGTCTGCCAATATCTGCGTATAATTAAGTACACCGTTTATTGGATTGTTAATCTCATGAGCTACACCTGCAGCAAGCTCCCCGATAGATGCAAGATGAGCGGCACGTACAGCCTCTGCCTCTGCCAGCCTGCGCTTGGTGATGTCTTCTCCCGAGCCCAGTGTGCCGATGATATTATTCATGTCATCTTCTAACACGGTATTGTGCCATGCTATAATTCTTTCTTCACCGTTTTTTGTCAAAACAGGATTTTCAAAATATTCATCCGGCTTAATATTTCCGGCCATCAAACTTATAAAAATGGCTTTTACTTCATCCCTTATTTTATCCGGAAGAAAATTGTCGAACCAGTTTTTTCCGATAATTTCTTCTTCATTATATCCTAATATTTCACATCCTTTCCTGTTTATTAATGCTACACTTTGATCACTGTTGAGAGCTACGATCATTACTCCTGCGACATCCAGATATTTTTGCGCCATGTCCCTCTCATGAAGAAGCGACTCAGCCTGTTTCTTTATAGATTCATGGGATGACATAATTTCATGGATTAAATTGTAGAAACTCTTTTCAAGAACTTTCAGTTCATCTCCACGGCGTAATTCCTGTGGTTTTATATCCAGTGCTTTATCGGAAAAATCCACAACTTTATCAGTTAATCCTTGAACACGTTTTGTAATCCAGACCATGAGTATTGAAAACGAAAGTATGAGCAGTAAACCTGTTATTATACGGTTTACCCGTTCTTTGAAAAGAATTGATTCACTGAGTACTGTGTACTGGTTACGGGGAATAAAGGTTGCGAATTGCAATTGTAAGTCCGAGGTCCCATAGTCAAAGAAACCCTTTCCGGTATATACATATTTGTCCTGCAATGATTTAAGCGATATGCCGGTATGCAGGAAATTCGGCATATTGCTTGCAAAGACTTTCGGGGGAGTCCCTCCTATAAGTGCTACCATATGCTGGGAAGGTCCTGAGCCCTGAGAGCTTATGAGAAATTCATCATCAATAGGTGTGGCTAACAGCAATGTAGCAAGCAAATTATCCTGAGAGTCATGTAGAGACTCAGTGGCAACCATATAGGGTTTATTATCGATTGTTGTCATAAGGTTTTGCTGATGGCTCAATTGCAGTAAAAAATATGAAGGTTGAAGAACCGCCTGGGGCAGTGATTCCGAAGTATTTTTGTAAACTTCTCTGATAAAGCCCTTATTATCTATTAACAAACTGTAATGAAAGTGAGGAAACAGTCGAAGAATTGAAGATCTCGGCATCCATTGCGGAGGTTCTTCAATGTATGTTACGGGATCTGCATTTTTCGCAACTGATGACCATTTTTTATTGCCGACTTCTTCAATATAGTCATAAAATATTTTTTGCGACAGTATTAGTCTGGCAATTTGATGGAAAGACTGGATATATTTATTCATAAGAAGACGGCTCTCATGAGCATCTTCCTGGAGTTTATCATTCAATTGAATATTAAATGTTTTACTTATATTCCGGGTCTGTAGCGGATCCAGAACTCCCCACGTTGCAACACCGACCATCACTGTTATCAGCAGCATTCTTAAAGTCAATGGAACATGTTTGAACATATTAATGAATATCTTTTGAATATTGTTTCCCGGGTTCTCCGATAAGCTCATTATCTTTAAATTTCCATCCCGCTTCTCTGAGACTGATCGAAGGGATAATGCCGAATTTACTTTCAATGCGTTCGGCCTGCTGCAATATATAATTCACCAATTCTTGTGCATGAGGATTTTTTATGCTCTCTTTTTCCCAAGTTGTGATGTTATAAGAAAAATAGAATGGATATTTTCCAGAGATAAGATGACGGGGCTCATCAGGACTATATCCATTGATTCTCAACGGCTTAAGCTGTCTTTTTTGAGTATATCGATGGTGAGCCATATACAGAGTTTCAGTTCCACCTATTGCCCGGGGATCATCATAAACCATCATGATTACATCCTCAATACTGCCCACATTATTTACTTTAACACCGAAAAGGTCCTCATTATCAAGCAACAGACGCCAATGGCCGGGCCTTATTTTGCAGTGGAGTCTGGCCACCGGCTTTATCAGCATGTCCGGATTTTCGTTACCCTGTTCTGCGGTTAACTCAGACCAGCGAAATATTTTGCCCTGATATATCCGCTGGGCCTGGTTAAAGCTAATATTATCAATCGGATTATCGGGATGGACCAGAATTGCCAGGGCACCGATACCGACAGTATGATACTGAAGTCCGGGAAGCCGGTCGATTTTTGCCGGCGGGCAGCAGAATCCTGCTATATCTACTGTCTTGCGGAAAAGGTATCCCGCTGAGATACCGCACGTGCCCTCATTCACTGCAATGTTCAGACCATGATCTTTTGCATACGTATCTATCATTGGACGCAAGGCAGGATAAAGATGCTGATCGAGAGTGACAGCGATACCGGCATTTTCCGCCCATGGTTCATATGTAACGGTCTGATTTATCCACTCTTCAGGCATATTCATAATTTTAAATGGATCTGAAAATGCTTTTCCTCTGAGGTGGTTTGAATCATCAACCTGTGCTATGGAAGCGGGAAGCAATATGACCGCGGTAATGAAAAAAAAGAATGATATATTTTTAAAATTAATTTTATTTCGTAAAGCTTTCATTCTTTGCATGTGAATTGAAACATGAATATAATACTGCTGCTGGTGAATACCACGGTAGTTACCTTACCACTAATGTCAATAGACAAAGCACTGGCAGAAACATTCAGCATCGAATTAGCAATTAATAGTTAATCTTAACTGAATTAATTAAAAGGATTGAAGTATAGACTCAGTATATCAGATAGCTGCTGTTATGTGAAGGAATAAACATATACATTTGCCTATGCGTGCAAACAGACTTCATGCCTGTTAACGACTAAAACCACATAATAAGTATGGTAAAACAGGACGATAGAAAGTGATTCTGATATGTTTCATTGAACATTAAATCTTGAGTTAGTTATAAGTTGCCCGGACATTATGGGCCATGAATCTATAATCAACTTTATTTGCTGGATGAAGAAAAATCTACACTCGTCATTTCCCTCTGGGTGGCGAGTTCCAGAGTGAAGTATTCCTTCCTTGTATAGTTGTACTTTCCTGCGATGTAACTGCTCGGAAAGGACTCAACCAGTGTATTATATCTCCGCACAGATCCGTTGAAGCGGTTCCTCGCATTCTGAATGTCGCTTTCTATGTCATTCAGGGTCTGCTGAAGACTGAAAAAATTCTTGCTGGCCTTTAAGTCGGGATAGTCTTCTGCGAGAGCGAGGAGTCCGTTGATGGAGTTGGACAGGCGACTCTCCTCTGCCATTCTGTCGGGAACATCAGCCGATCCGGTAAACCGGGTGCTCTCCTTATCGAGCACTTCAGCTTCATGTTTTGCATAACCCTCTATGGCACGGATCAGATTTGGAATGAGATTGAAACGGCGCCTTAACGCAACATCTATCCCGCTCCATGCTTCTTCTATCCGGTTTCTGTATTTGACGAACCGGTTATACGTGTTGATGTACCATGCTATACTAACAAACATGATAAAGCCTCCGATCATGACAAATGGAGCAAGGGAAGACAAATCAGATACCTCCTCTTTCTGATTGATAATAAACGATAAAGATTATTCTTTCTGTATAAAAATTCTACCATTGACAGAGTGAATCGTCAATTAATGTTTTAAGTCCGGATTTCAGCAGGGTACCCCTACTTCAGTTCGTAAATTCTTTCATCAACAAGAGGTTTATTCCTACTGCCGCTTTTTTTAGATTTACTTCCAGCTACAAATGGTTCTTCATTTTCTAACATTGATGACATTTCCTGCTCCACTTTATCAGGATCTTCTCCCTGCTCTATGCGGCTTAATGCCTCCTCCATATTTTCAGACATTTGAAGTCCTGCAGCATCTGACAGCTTTCTCATCAATAATGTTGCCTGCCGCGGATCATCTTCATTGATGTTCCCTGCCTCACGCTCAAGCATATTCATGGCTTTTAACATTCTATCTTCAT
The DNA here is from genome assembly GCA_945788685.1 of Thermodesulfovibrionia bacterium. Taxonomy (GTDB): domain Bacteria; phylum Nitrospirota; class Thermodesulfovibrionia; order UBA6902; family UBA6902; genus CALZJD01. Next base: position 14,046 of record CALZMZ010000006.1, read on the forward strand.
CTATATCAGGCATCAGTCCATCTGTATTATCAGAATTCTCTGTCCCTGCACCTGTGTTGAATAGTGAAACCTGACGGTTTAATTTTATGCTTTTACATCGGGGACAATCAGGAACAGTTTCTGTATTAATCTGCCTGGAAAGAAACTTGTAAACAGTGTTGCAGTTCTCGCAGTAAAACTCATATATGGGCATAGCAGGCTCCTTTGTAATATTTTATTTTGCAGGAAAAATTAAGTAAAGAGCTATACAGGAATGATTAAATGCCATATGTTATCCTCATTTGAAAATAAATTATTAATTATCCAGAATTTTTAGCTCATGAAACAGGCAGCCACAGGAATGTAGCTGCCTGTTTTGAGGAAGGTTAATTTGAAGTTACATACATCACAGATCGGGTAGGGGCACGTTGCAACGTGCCCACTGCAATTGAACATCATCTCATGCAAGAGCAATCCTGATGGATACCCTGATGTTTATCGTCCTGATTTCCATCAGGACAGGGGCCTACCTATTCATAAGGCGCCTCATGCCCATAGTTAGTCCGCCTGTGAGAAACAGCAGAGAACTTATCGGTTCAGGAGCAACAGGAGCAGCAGGCAGCGTAGCGTCTCCTGCACGCACTGCCCAGGCATATTTTCTCAGGGTTTTGTCACTTGAACCGTCCGATCCAGCCTTGAAATTAAATCTGTAAGCCATATTAGAGTCATCAATGTCTGCTGTACCTGACCAGTAAATTGATGGTCTAACATCAATAAAAACTCCCGGAGATGCAGACGATATGCCTTCAATATCATAAAGATGCTCCATTTCACCAGCAGTGCATGTACTGCCGGAGCAGTCAAATTCCGGCAGCCGCCAGTCATCATATCCCTGAAAAATAAGGTTGCCGGCCCAGGTGTTGGCATCTACCCATGTCATGGTAGCTCCTGCGTAATTTGAATACTGTAACCAGGTAATATCCAGGTCATCGTCATAGATCAGGCCATTTCCTCTATCAAACAAAACCGCGTTTGCCGAACCGGATATGGCAATAAACAAAACTATAAAAACAAGAAATTTTAATGTCCCCTTCATATGCTGTACCACCTTTCTATGAATTAAAATCTAAATGTCTTGAAATTACTAAATTGAGATGAAAGTGCTACGGAAATGATGTTAATGGTCTGGTGTTTTCATTTGCCATGTCCCCTTTTCACATGATTGAAATTGTTAGTAATGTAAGTGATTCAATAAACTGATTGAGTTGAAGCGGAATGTGTTACAAGGTGTATTTTTTCATAGATCCATGTCCCCCTTTTATGTATATTTATAACCAGTCCTTTATATTTTGTCAAGACTGGCATAACGGCATCAAATTATTAGCAAGTGCCGTGCCATGATATTTTGAAAAATAATTTTTCTATATTCATTTTGATTGATGAAAATTACAGGTTGGAACATCTAAAATAATAAAGATAAAATCACTAAAGAACAGTATTTTTATAAAGGTCTTCAGTTTTTCTATTTTTTATCCGAGGTAATACATATACTAGAAGGCACTGTGACGGGGGTGTGCATTTTCTGTGCTGTCACAGTGGCGTTATCCCAGGAAGATTAAATTAATGAAAATAATGGTTCGCTCACAAAAGTTAAACATATCATGCTTGACAACAAAATCCTTATTTGAGAGAATTGCTCATGGCAATCATTGTTAATTCTGTAAAAGAAGAAAAAGCTCTGATCGATGTTTATAGCTTACGATACAAAGTCCTTTGTCATGAGTGGGGTTATGAAAAACCGGAAAACCATAAGGACGGGCTGGTTTCGGACAATGATGACAAGAATGCTATTCATTTTGCCGCAAAAGATGATTCCAGCAAGACAGTGGGTGCGGTATCATTAATAATTGATTCATCTGAAGAATTACCCATTGAACGTCATTGTGAGCTTGAGATTGATCGTGATGCCATACCCAGGGAAGGTCTGTCCGAGATCTCGAGATTGGTGATCCACAGAAATTACAGAAGAAGGGCTGAAGACAAATATATATATGGGCCTGATGAAGAAAGAAGGAGTATCGGCAGTTTTGATTTTCAGTACAGCTATCCTGCGAGCAAGAGTTTCTACCGCAGGGCCAATGATAAATTTACGCTCAAGAACACTTCCAGGAGGAACCAGGATTCTTCAATTGACAGAAGAAAAAGGCATGAAGTTATTATTGGGTTGTATAAATCCTTATACCAGGAAAGCAAAAGAAGAGGAATAACTCACTGGTATGCTGTTATGACAAATGGAATTGCGACTTTACTGGGAAGGTTTGGTATTGATTTCAGAGCCATTGGAGACCCGGTTGACTATCACGGAATCAGGACCCCATATTTAGGGGAAATTACAAAGATTGAAAAGACAATGTCAGATACTAATTCTGATTTATACAGAGAGTTTAATCAGGGAATATGAACATTCATATACTGCGTTCATTCTGAGTATTTTACTGTAAAACACGTTATATAATTATATTAATGATAACGTCTTGCAGATTTCAGCAGACACTTCACTTTCATTTCCGGCATTATCATATGCAGAGACAGCAAAACACCATGTTCCACTGGTGAGATTGCTTATAGAGACAGCAGTGTTATTCCCGATATCAACTGTCTCAGTATAGTCGTCGGATTCCTGACCATAATAAACAATGTATCCGGCAAGGTCATCCGTTTGAGGGGTACCATCTGCATTTTTTGTTGGTGGTGTCCAAAGCAGTGTTACACTGTCACTGTCGATAACTCCAGTATCAATTGAAGAATTGTCATTATCATCAGAATCATCGATCGGCATATTATTCCCCTGTGTGTTATTGCCGGATGTGTTATTTTCGGACACTAAGCCGTAAAGATTCATTGCTGATCCTCCGAGTTTGCCACATCCCGAAGCGATTATAGTGATAAGAATAAATATGATGCATAGTAAAGAGCTTTTGTTATATGGTTTTTTCCTTTTCATGCTCTTATGATATAAGCAACAGGGGGCTTGAGGCAGTGATCTGCATCACAAATACTGTAAATAATATATACAGTTGAAGCTTGCTTAAGGCCGGGATCGATACAGAATACATGACCAGGCATTGAAAGGTAGTGGTAAACGAATGACAATGTAAAATAATTACATTATTACAGATAGTTATATGTGAATATCAATTTCGGTGGGATATACTGGCAATCAGGGTGAATCAGGGGATTATCATAAAATATAATTAACTCCAATGATATATCAGTTGAAAGAGTGTAAAAAAATAGACAGGTATGAAGTATGATTTGCTTCAGGAAATGATAATGATAAAGAAAGACGTATCAGTCTCAGGACTTCTTAAAATCTTCTTTTTTCAGGTCATATTTTTTAAGGAGATTATAAAAATCAGCCCGATATTTGCCGGCCAGTTCTGATGCTTTGCTGACATTTCCACTCGTTAGTTCGAGTAAACTGGAAATATAATTTTTTTCAAAATCAGCTTTGGCATCTTTGAATGATTTGATCATTTTTTCAGAATAGCTGCCTGTCTGTAAAATTAAATCATCGGTTAACATATTTTTCTGGGTCATGGCCATCGCAAATTCTATGGTGTTTTCCAGTTCTCTTACATTTCCCGGCCAGTCATGCATCATCAGTTTCTGCACTGCCTCCGGGGTAACTCCCTTTACCTTTTTTTTCATTTTTCTGTTGAAGCCTGTAATAAAATAATTAACAAGCGGCGGGATGTCTTCTTTTTTCTCTCTTAAAGGAGGGAGCTTAACAGGGATAACGTGGATTCTGTAATAAAGGTCCTCACGGAACCGGCCTTGCTGTACTTCATTCCAAAGGTCAACATTTGTAGCAACAATAACCCTTACATCAATATCAACAGGTTTTGCTCCTCCTAATGATTGAACCTGCCTCTCCTGAAGTACCCTGAGCAATTTACTCTGTAATGGAAGCGGCAGGTCTCCGATCTCATCAAGTATGATTGTACCTCTATGGGCAAGTTCAAATTTGCCTCTCAGGGCTTCTTTATTGTGCAGTCCCGGGTAGTGGGCTATAACACCAAACAGTTCACTTTCCAGAAGATTTTCCGGTATGGCGGCACAATTTATTGCAATAAAAGGATTATCTCTTCTGTTGCTGCCGAGGTGAATTGCCTTTGCTATAAGCTCCTTGCCGGTTCCGCTTTCTCCATATAAATATACAGTTGAATCTGTTTTGGCAATCTTTGAGACCTGGTCCAGCAGGTTTTGCATTTTCAGGCTTTTTGCTACGATATTTGTAAAATCATACTTTTCGGATACCATTTCCTTAAGCTGTTTCATTTCAGCTGCCAGTCGCCGGTTTTCCATTGCCTTCTTGATTTGCAGTAACAGTTCCCGTGAATCAAATGGTTTTGTTAAGTAGCTGAATGCACCTTTCTGGATTGCGTCAACAGCAGTTTCAATACTTCCATATGCCGTGAGAATAAGTACCGGCATATCCGGATTTATCATTTTTATTTCTTTCATTAAAGTAATTCCATCAATATCTGCCAGCTGCAGGTCAACTATGGCCATATCAAAAACCTGGTTTTTTACAGCCTCGATTGCTTCATCTTCCTTCTCAGAAGTGACAACTTTATATTTGGCAGACTCGAGTCTTATCTTTATGACTTCAAGAAGGTTGCTGTCATCGTCCACTACCAGAATTTTACCCAAACTCATATAATCTCCTATCTGGCTAATTCTTTTTTCTTCTCTTCAATCTCTATATCCACCTGTTTTGATTTTTCGATAACATCCAGCAGGCCCTGCCATACCTTTGCCTGATCAGCAAGTGGACTGTCCGGATGATCATTTATCAATTTCTCAAAGTATTCCATAGACTTTTTGTAATTCTTCTCAGGATTATCATGGTGAGCATAAATGAGGCCGATATTAAAAAGGATTTCATCCAGGCGGTGTTTATTATCCGATAATGACAGTGCCTTTGAGTTTGCATCAAGAGCTTTTTTGAAATCACCTGTTTTAATCATTTCATTACTTTGTAAAAGATAGCCATTTATACTAAAAAGCATTTCTATTTGCGCATTTGATTTTATATTTTCATTTAATACATGAAACCAGCCGGATGCATAATTGTATAAAGGGCTGTCCGGATACTCTTCCATTAGTCTCTGGAATAATTCGACTGACCTGTTAAAACGTCTGTCAGGATTGTTCTGGTGGGCATAAATAAGTCCCAGATTAAATAATGCTCTGTCTGCTGGAACACTCGTGCCTGACAGGGACAGGACTTTCTGATATTCCTTTTCAGCCTCTTTGAAGTCTCCCTGCTCAAAAAACAACTGTCCCTGTTTCAGGTGATCATTTACAGCCCTCCTGGTTTTCATACCTGATAATGATGCACAGCCAATAATGACAGTGATTGTCAGACAGGCAGCGCAATAGTAAAAACACTGCCTTGCCCTAAAGTACTTTTCACCCAAACGTTACCTCCATGCGCAAGTATAATATGTTTGACGATTGATAATCCCAGCCCTGTACCGGTTATTTTATTTGATTCCAATATATTTACCTGCTGGAATTTATCAAATATTATATCAAGATGCTCTTCTGATATTCCCGGCCCGTTATCCTTTACTGATACAAGCAACCGATCTTCATCAGCATTAGTAAATACACTTATATTGCCACCTTTAGGTGTAAATTTCACGGCATTTATTAAGAGGTTTCTCAGTACCTGAAGAATCCTGTTAACATCAATCTTTACTTTTGGTAATTCATCAGCAATACCTGATTCTATGCGGATCTCCCTTTTTTCAGCTATAGGTTCAATTTCACGTGTAACCCGATGAATTAAGGGTTTTAAGTCATGCAATACAAAATTAAATTCCATCAAGCCGGCTTCCATTTTTGAGAGATCCAGCAATGAGTTTACAAGGTGAATCATACGATTGCTTTCTTCCTTGATAATTATTAACAGCCTTTCCTCTTTATTTTTATCCCGTTCTTCATCAAGACCTTCAATCAAAAGGTTTGTTCCCTCATTAATGGTAGTAAGCGGTGTGCGCAGTTCATGCGACATAAAAGAATAAAAATCTGTTTTAATTTTGTCTATTTCCTTCAATTTATAACACATAGAATTAAAGGCCCCTGCAAGTTCACCTATCTCAGGTGGAGATGTTAACTCAAGGTCTTTGCCAAACTCTCCCTTGGCAATATCCCGTGTTTTTCTCTTTATTATTGCTAAAGGCTTTGTAATATTTAATGTGATGAATATCGATATGATAGTTCCCAGGAGAAGTGATGCAAGACCGAATGCTATTGCAACCTTGCTCGCTTTGACCTCGGCCTTACCCAGTTCTTTGACTTTATTATATGTGCTGCGTTCATTGAATAACCTGAGGGCATTTAATCCTTCTGTTATTCCATTTACTGCAATTTCTTTTTCTTCTTTGTAATTTTCAACATTATATGTCTGTCCAGAACGTATATATTGTACTTCTATATTAAAAAGGTCCTTATAACGTTTCTGAAACAGATCAATTTTTTCAAGAATGGACAGTGATTCAGGTGTGTCTGAAACAGTCTTTATTTCATCAAGCTGGCTGTAGAATTCCTCCTCAGCTGAAAGAAACTGAGTGTAAAGATCATCATCCTGAGAAATGATGAATTTCTTCTCGTATCTCATTTGAGATAGAAGAAGATCAGCAAGTTTTTTTTCATATTCTGTGAGCCTGCCCTCAATCAGGATAATTGCCTGTGTGTCGATTTCCAGTTTGCGAAGCTGCATAATCGCATACACGCTTACTGCCATGGCAAGAATAAAAATTGCAAGAAAACCGATGACGAGACGAGAAAAAATTGTTAGTTTCATGTTGATTTACAGCTATATATTAACATGCAATATTTAAAGAATATTACATTTTAAATAAAGAAGATAAGCATGCATACCGGTACTTACTGACAGAGGAATAAATGTATAATTTATTAAATTATCACTAGTTGCCTACTGCGGACGACTAAAAAATACCCTGTAACAGACAAAAGATTATAACCTATTTGTAAGGAAAATAAAATCCCGACATATCAGATACTTAGAGGTTTTCTTCTCTACGGTTACTTTCACGCTGCCATAATAATACAATGTAGAATCCTGTATCCTCTGCATCTTGGTGTCAATACCGACATGAAAAGTAGATATTAAATTGCAAAGATGTGATGTGCTGAAAATCAAATACTTTTGAATATAACCGGTTATACGCATGTTTTCATTCATGGGTGAGGGGGGGGCTGTCATATAAGCTGGGATGCAGGTCGAGAGTTTACTGATTTTACACAACCTGCATTGATTTATGTAATGATTGGATAAAAACGATGGATGACCGGATTCATTACTTCTTTTTATAATGTTGTAAAATAATGCAATGCTTTTTTGTTATTTTTTTATACATAGCCGTGTAATCTGAAATAGAAAGTTATTTAATGAATGCAATTTCTCTATATGAATTGAATAAATTGATCAGGTCAGTGATCGAAACTTCTTTTGATCGATCGTTTCTTGTGACAGCTGAAATAGCTTCATGCGATGTTAAGAACCATTGCTATCTTGTTCTGGTTGACAAGGAAAATGATTCTATCAGGGCAGAGATCAGGGCCGTCATATGGGCAAACAGGTTCAGATCCATATCCAGGTCATTTGAAAAATCAACCGGGGTTTCCATAGCTAAAGGAATAAAAATCCTTTTCGAAGCAGAAGTCAGTTTTCATGAAAGATACGGGCTCAAACTTAACATATTGAATATCGATCCTGCCTACACGATAGGAGAGCTGGCAGTCAGAAGAAAGGAAATACTGGAACGGCTGACAAAAGAGGGATTGATAGAAAAAAACAAAGAACGTCCATTCCCGCTTGTGCCACAGAAAATCGGTATTATTTCATCATCTACGTCTGCAGGTTATGATGATCTGATGAACCATCTGAAAAATAACGCATATGGCTATGTCTTTACCTGTTCACTTTATGAGGCTGTCATGCAGGGCGACAGGGCCGAGGCATCAGTAGTAAACGCCTTAAAGCAATGCGAAGAAGATGCTGACCTGCTTGACCTTGTTGTTATAGTCCGTGGAGGAGGGGGGCAGACAGATCTGCACTGTTTTGACAGTTATGAAATTGGAAAAGCCATAGCTCTTTTACCTCATCCGGTAATATCCGGCATAGGACATCACAGGGATGTAACGGTGGCTGATGAAGTGTCCAGCAGAAGGGCCAAGACACCGACTGCGGCTGCAGATATGATTATCTCTGCTGCCAGGGATTTTGAAGACAGTTTAGACAACCTGGCGCATACCCTTGTCCATGGCACCAGGAGCCTGACGTATGATTTAAAAAGGACCATCTCGGGACTGGCTAAACGTCTCGAGATATCTTCAGGAAATGAGCAGGCCCGCACTCATCATCTGATTGTTACTCACATAAAAGGTCTGAAGTATGCCATGAAATTTCTTCAGAATGAGAGAATAGCCCTGACCTCTAAAGAAGCCAATATAAAGATACTCAATCCGGAAAATGTACTGAGACGCGGATATAGCATTACATATAAAAGCGGTAAATCAATAAAATCAGTATCTGATGTAAATAAAGGAGAAGATATAAGAACCGTTGTGTATGATGGGGAAATCACCAGCTCTGTCAATAGTAAAAAGAAAAGCAGGAGGAAAAATGAGCAAAAGTCCGGGTTATAAGGAGGCCATGGAGGAGATAGAACGTATCGTAGATGAAATAGAGAATGAGAGTGTTGACGTTGACATGTTGACAGAAAAGATAAAAAGGGCCGCCTTTCTTATTAAATATTGCAGGCAGAAATTGAAAAAAACCGATGATGAAATTAAAAAGGTTCTTAAGGAGCTTGAAAGCGAAAATGAAGAGGGAGAACGCTCTTGAATAAATAGTCCTGAAAAGTTATAGTATCAAGGTTTTAGGAATATAATAATACTGGAGGATACATATGTTTACAGACATAGTTCATGCAATGGCTGGAGCGCCTGGTCAGGGCACAGGGGCACAGGGGACTGGTTCAATGATCACATCTTTTATGCCGCTCATTTTAATATTTGTTATCTTTTATTTTCTTCTCATAAGGCCCCAGTCCAAGAAAGCAAAAGAGCACAAACAGATGCTGGATGACCTGAAAAAGGGTGACAAGATATTGACCAACGGCGGAATTCATGGAATTATTGAGGACATCGACGGTGAGACGCTCACCGTTAAGATTGGAGTTGGCTCTGATTTGAAAGTAAAAGTAAGTCGCAGCCATATTGCCACAGTCAGAGGTAAGGAGTAGGGTTTAATTGAACAAGAAATTCTTCTGGCGTATAACCCTGATCTCTTCTGCACTTATTCTGTCTGTTATATTTTATCTTCCCTCCACATCTTTGAGAGATACACTCCCGGAATGGCTGCAGGAGTACGGCATTGTACTTGGTCTGGACCTTCAGGGTGGAGTGCATCTTGTCTATGAAGTTGACGGGGACAAGGCAGTGGACGTAACCACAGAGAGAATTGCTTCAAGCATAACCAATATCCTTAATGAAAAAGAGATAGAGGCAAAGGCAGAGAAAAAGGACTCTGATATTGTAGTAACTCCGGGCAATGGTGATGTGGAAAGGACAGTTGCTGAAGAGTTTCCAAACCTTAAGCTCTTTGACCGGTCTGATGAAAGACTCTTTTACACGCTGGAGGAAGACGAGATCAAAAGGATTAAAGAGTTCGCAGTTGATCAGGCCCTTGAAACGATCAGGAACAGGGTGGATCAGTTTGGAGTTGCAGAACCTACAATACACAGGCAGGCAGAGAATGAGATTGTCATACAGCTGCCCGGAGTAAAGGACACCAAGAGGGCCATTGACCTGGTTGGAAAGACGGCAATTCTTGAATTTAAGCTCCTGGATGACGAATCTCCTGCTGCTGCGCAGCTTCCCGGATCAATAGCACCTGCGGAGGAAAAAGGAATTCTAGAAGAGAATAAAGACAAGATTCCGGATGAAGATGAAATTCTATTTGGACGGGTGCTTGATAAAGAGACGGGAATCGAGACAAAACTGGTATATCTGATGAAAAAGCAGAGCCTGATGACAGGTGAATTCCTGACTGAAGCCAGGGTCAATATTGACCAGAGATATAATGAGCCCTATGTATCAATATCCTTTAATTCTACCGGGGCCAAGCTGTTTGATCAGATAACTGCAAATAACGTTAAAAAGAGAATGGCCATAATTCTGGACGATAATGTTTATTCAGCCCCCATGATCCAGGAGAGAATAGCAGGCGGCAATGCACAGATAACAGGGTCGTTTACCATGCAGGAGGCCAAAGATCTGGCAATTGTTCTCAGGTCCGGTTCACTGCCCGCTCCTTTGATAATGCTCCAGAACCTCACGGTTGGTCCTTCGCTTGGAAGAGACTCCATTAATGCAGGAGTCAATGCAGGGATATTGGGAGCGATTATTGTTATCATTTTTATGGTGGTCTACTATAAGCAGTCAGGCCTGATCGCAAACTTTGCCCTTGTTCTGAATATAATCTGTCTTGTCGGGGTACTTTCAGCTTTTAATGCTACGCTGACTCTCCCGGGTATAGCAGGTATTATTCTGGCAATTGGAATGGCTGTTGACAGTAATGTTCTCATGTTTGAAAGAATTCGTGAAGAGATGAGACTCGGAAAGACCCCGAGGGCATCCATTGACTCAGGCTATGACAAGGCGTTCTGGACCATCTTTGATTCTCATGTTACAACGCTCATAACAGCTGTTGTCCTTTTTCAGTTCGGTACGGGCCCGATCAAGGGATTTGCCGTCACCCTGGGCTGGGGCGTGTTTATTAATCTCTTTACAGCCCTGATAGGGACAAAGACGGTGTTTGATCTGATCACTACAAAACGTGAAGTTAAAGAGCTGAGCATATGATAGAGGTTATCAAAAATACAAAAATAGATTTTATGAGCAAGAGGTTTATTGCTCTGGGAATATCTGCATTATTAATATTAATCGGATTTGTAGCCATTATTCAGGTAGCACGCGGGACTGCAAATCTCGGTATTGATTTTGCCGGAGGTACAGCAGTGCAGATCAAGTTTAATGAAATGGTACCGCTCCAGGAAATTCGTCAGGCCCTAACTGATGGTGGTATTACAGATTTTGACCTTCAGGACCTGCCCACTGAGAACAAGATCCTGGTGAGAATAAAGAAGAGTGAAGACACACTTGGTAATCTGTCCAAGGAGATTATTACGGTTTTATCAAATAAATTCTCTGAGAGTAACCTGGTGGTTGATTCAACTACAGAAATCGGTCCCAAGGTCGGAGCAAGGCTGAGAAAAGATGCATTATGGGCCATCATTGCCGCGATCATTGGAATACTTATATATATTACCGCAAGGTTTCAGTTCAGATTTGGTGTGGGTGCCACAGTAGCGACATTTCATGATGTGCTTGCCGTGTTAAGTGTTTTTTATGTGATGGGTAAAGAAATTAACCTGATTCTGGTGAGTGCTCTGCTTATGATTGCCGGTTATTCATTAACTGACTCTGTGGTTGTATTCGACAGGATCAGAGAAAATCTCAGAATGGTCAGAAAAAAATCTACAATTGAGATAGTTAACCAGAGTCTTAATGAGGTCCTGTCAAGGACGGTTATTACTTCTCTGACCACCTTTTTTGCCGCTTTTGCCCTGTATCTCTTTGGAGGTGAAGTTATACATGACTTTGCCTTTGCCATCATGCTGGGGATAGCAATAGGTACCTATTCTTCAATGTTTGTAGCAAGTCCTATTGTGTTGCTGATGGGAGAAGAAAAGGGCTTTAAAAAACATTAAGTATCAATCCTTTTTTATTCATTTCCAGGAGTCTCTTCAGATATGATAAACTTCATGAATTACATGGAGCATTTTTAAAATATTTTTAGTAATCTGTGGAAATGAATTAATATACTATGCATCGTAACTGGCTGGTAAGCAGAACCAATCCTGATTATCTTACATATCTTTCCCGGGAGGCTTCAATCTCTCCTGTACTGGCGCAGATTTTAATTAATCGAGACATAAAAGACGCAGATACTGTCAGGGATTTTCTGTCTCCTTCAGTGGAGAAGATGCATGATCCTTATCTCATACCGGACATGGACAGGGCTGTCGAAAGGCTGAAGAAATCTATAGCGAATTCTGAGACAGTCATGGTTCATGGTGATTATGACGCTGATGGTCTGACATCAACCGCTATTCTTGTATCTGCGTTCAGGATGCTTGGCCTGAAAACCTTTTATCACATACCCAACAGACTCATTGAGGGGTATGGATTGAGTATGAAGGGAATAGACAAGGCTGCTCATTGCAAGGTTGATTTAATTATAACGGCAGATTGCGGAATCAGCTCTGAACAAAGCATCTCAAAGGCCGTCTCCATGGGCATGGATGTTATAGTGACAGACCATCATGAAGTTCCGGACATACTGCCTCCTGCGACAGCAGTTCTTGACCCGCACCGCAAAGATTCGAAATATCCTTATAAGTATCTGGCCGGAGTAGGGGTTGCATTTAAGTTAATTCAGGCCCTGTTTACTGAACTGAAGGTTAGAGAATGTGATGCAAAGCTTGAAAGTTTTCTGGACCTCACTGCTCTGGGAACGATTGCCGATTCTGTACCGCTTACAGGAGAAAACAGGATAATCGTTTCGCAAGGACTTAAGGTCATAAATGAAGGCAGTGCAAGAACTGCCATTAAAGCCATGAAAGAAGTTGCCGGCGTTGACAGGGAGTTTCTTGCCAGAACATTATCATTTACTCTGATTCCAAGGATCAATGCAGCAGGCAGGCTTGATGATGCCGGTGAAGTGGTTGAACTGTTTCTGACTGAGGACATTAAAGAGGCAAAGAGAATAGCTGTACTGCTTGAGGAACAGAACAGGAAAAGGAAAGCAATAGAAGGGGACGTATTCAAGGAAGCCATGGAGATGATCGACCCTGATAACCTGGACAGTGCAATTGTACTTTCATCGCCGGACTGGCATGCAGGGGTCATCGGCATTGTCGCTTCCCGGCTTGTAGAGAGGTTTTACAGACCTGTTTTCCTCTTTTCCATAGACGGTGATACAGCTAAAGGATCAGCAAGGAGCATCCCTCCTTTTCATCTCTTTAAAGCAATTTCTGAATGTTCTGAAATACTGACAGGATATGGAGGTCATCGTGCAGCAGCAGGGGTAAGGATATCAACTGATAAACTTTCCGCGTTTAAGGAAATGATGAATGCAAAAGTGGCCGGCTCTCTCAGTCAATCAGATATGGTGCCTGTACTTGATATAGATGCTGCAGTTAATCTGTCTGAAATAAACCTGTCTCTTGTTAAAGAGCTTAGTCTGCTGGAGCCGTTTGGTAATTCCAATAGCGAACCTCTCTTTGGCGCAAGGGGTATCAATATAATCGATCACCGGATTGTGGGAAACAATCATCTTAAAATGAAACTGGACCAGAAGAACTTCCAGGTTGACACAATCGGTTTTGGTATGGGAGATCAGTTGAAACATATAGGTGATACCTCAGTCCTTGATATTGCTTTTGTTCCCGGGATAAATGAATGGAATGGCATGAGGAGTATCCAGCTAAATCTGAAGGCCCTCAGGCCGGGCTGATAGAGACAATCCTCTTTTTAATCTTTAATATTTCTGCGCGTTATTGACTCTACCGACTTAGTTTGAAAAATGGAAGAGGTTGTCAGGATATCGATAACACCTGCTAGTGAATGAAAGAGAATAACCAGGGAATTAAGGATTGCCGGGTGATAAATGTAGGAGCAGGTTGCAACGTACCCTTTGACCAAATATATTTATTTAAAATTCAGCGGATTGTTATCTTCATAATCCCATTGTTGTGGATTGTTCAGGAT
>CALZMZ010000007.1 GCA_945788685.1 Thermodesulfovibrionia bacterium
ATGTCCTGCTGCATGAGAAAACCGGCATAGGAAGGGATGTATTTTGTAATGTCGTATGTAGATACATGGGGCTGCCAGGACCCGAATGCATCATTTACATAAATATCTGCAAGGTCTGACAGATAGACAGCCAGATTGTCTCTGAAGAACCCTTCATCTTCTTCCCCTCTAAACCACCTGGTATTGGGAAGATAAATCCCGCCTATTTTTCGGTCCTTCATGTCTCCAATAGCCCGGAACACTGAATTACTGATACTTGAGATACCCAGTTCCGGGTCGATGGAACATTCAGGGATGAAAAAATCAGTCTGCAGTTTACGTTTCAGATACTCAACAATTGGAGATACAGACTCGTTTTCACTGCAGGTTATTTTCCCTGTTTTCTTGTCCTTGGGTCTGCCTACATGTGTCATAAGTATGGGACGGCCACCACGGTCTATGATGTGATACAGAGTACCAATGGTCCGCTCTATTCTGAAGGGATCTTTGATGGAACCTTTTTTCACGACGTTATGGTCAAACCTTATCAGAACGACCTTTCCATTAAGGTCAGCATCCTGAATCAGAGGCAGTCTTTTGGTCAACATATCTGATGACATAGCACATTTTAACAGAAGTAAAAATATTTGAAAAGAATTTTGAACATTATCTCTTCTCATGTATCTAAAGTATAATATGGCTATGTCATGGGTTATATGGATAACCGGTCTTCCCGGATGTGGTAAAAGCTCTGTTGCCATTGAGGTGAAGAGGAAGATTCCTGATGCAGTGATTTTAAACTCTGATGAGCTGAGAAAGATTGTCACGCCTGACCCCAAGTTTTCAGGCGATGAAAGAGAATATGTGTATAAGGCGTTGGTGTATACTGCCAAAACAGTGTATGAGCTGGGACATAACGTTATCATAGATGCCACCGCAACCAGGAGAATCTGGAGAGAAATCGCCCGGAAATTGATTCCGGACTTTTTTGAAATCTATCTAACATGTCCGTTGGATACATGTATGGATAGAGAGAAAACCAGACTCGACACTCATGAAGCACCGACAGGTATCTATGAAAAAGGAAGAAAAGGCGCTCCTGTGCCCGGGCTGAATGTTCCTTATGAAGAACCGGATAATCCTGAACTTGTTATTGATACTGAAAAGACATTGCCCGGGGAGGCTGCTGATAAAATAGTAAAAATGATCAGGGGACAGATAAGTTAAGACAACATTTAAAGCACATGTTAATCAAAGGAGGAGGCATGAGATCATTCCGTAAGGAGCTCTGGTTTGATATTCCAACCAGGCGAGCTTTTATAAATATTACACCCCGGGTTAATGAATGTCTGAGAGAAAGCGGTATTAAAGAAGGGCTTGTTCTGGTCAATGCCATGCATATTACCGCATCTGTTTTTATAAATGATGATGAATCAGGACTGCATCATGATTATGAAATATGGCTTGAGAAGCTGGCGCCACATGAACCTGTTTCACAGTATCAGCATAACCGGACAGGTGAAGACAATGGAGATGCTCACCTGAAAAGGCAGGTCATGGGCCGTGAGGTTACTGTTGCTGTTACAGATGGCAACCTTGACTTTGGTACATGGGAACAGATCTTTTATGGAGAGTTTGACGGCAGACGTAAAAAAAGAGTACTTGTCAAAATTATAGGGGAATAACAGAAAAGAACGACCTACTTTTCAGGAGCCGGGATTTCATAAATTATATCAAACAGTGCGTCAGCCTTATCCCTGTCAAGTTCTTTTAATCTTTTGTATTCGTCCAGGGCCAGACCTCTTCGTTTTGATTTTGCATATGCAATCCCGAGATTGAAATGCGCCATAACATCGTCCGGATTTAATCGGACAGCATGTTCCAATGCTTTAACAGCGCGTATATAGTCACCCTGCTTTAAATGAACATTTCCAAGGTTATAATAAGCTGCAACATATTCATTATCAGCGTCAATTGCCCCTTCATAAGCTGTGATGGCTCCATTAAGCCTGTCCATCTTTTCAAAAGAAAGTCCCATGTTAACGAGGGCCTCTGCATACTCCGGCCTGATTCTAACTGCCTGCATAAATTCCTCTATGGCTTCATCGTGTATATTTAATTTTCCGTAAGCAATACCAAGACTGTTATGGGCCTCTGCATGGTCAGGATTAATTCTTATCGTCTCAATAAATGCCTTTACAGCTTCATCATACATACCTGCACTGAGATTGGCAGCCCCCAGCCTGTAATGGGCCTCTGCCTTGCCAGGATTATTCTTCAAATAGTCTTTGGCGTTCATTATGACTTGCATAGACTCAGGAGTTATAGCAGTATCTTTAACTGAAACAGGAGCATTTGGGGTGTTCTCTGACCTGGCAGCCTTCCCGCTGCAGGCAGGAACACATACCAGAAGAGCAGCTAACAGTGTATGAACATATAATTTTTTCATATATTGAGAATTAATATAGGTTATGAAATAAATTATATCCGATTTTAATTATGATTAGTGCAACAGCAAGTCGTTATTCGACAATAAAACCCACATCAAGAATAACGTCTCCGCCAGCATCATGCAGCTCTACTTTCCATGACCCTGTTAATCCTCCGAGTTTCTTGCTGGAGTAGGTACGCCATTTCTGGCCCTTTTTAAGGGGAAGCGTTACGACCGCCATTTCCCTGTCTTCATGATACCAGACGAAACTGACTTCTGTGTCTTCAGTTATGTCAGTGGCTTCCAGAAAACAGAAGACCTTTTCTGTTGATGAAGCATATACACTCACTGCGCCTACAGGCTCTCTGCTCTCTATGCTACCGGCAATTAACATGCGGGCAACAGAAAAAACCGGAGCATTCATTTCAGCGGTTGCCTGCAATGCTGCAGCAGCATTGGCAACTGCCGGGACAACAGTTAACAGGATCATGGCCAACAGACAGGCAGAGTATTTTTTCATGGTATTATCCTCTTTTATTAAATTTAATATTCAGGTTACGAAGAGATTATACCATAACCTTGATTATCAAAAAAACGACTGGCAAACATAATTTTATTAAAGAGATTATCAATTGGGAAAGATCTTTTATCTTTGACAGTATTGACATGATTTCATTATCTTATCGAATTAAATGTTTTTTTGGAGTATGCCGTTTTGAAGAAAATTAAATGCCTTCTCATCAACCCATGGATATATGATTTTTCTGCAGTAAACCTGTGGTCCAGGCCTCTCGGACTGCTCCAGGTTGCCGAGTTTCTCAGCCAATATGACACTGATGTCCGCATGATCGATTGCACTGATATTTACAAAACAAAAAGACAATACGGAACCGGTAAATATCCAAGAATAATTATAGATAAACCGGACATTCTTAAGCCGGTTCCAAGACATTATGCCCGGTACGGTTTATCAATTGATGAATTTAAATATTTAGTAAAACAACACTCTTCAATTGATTTTGTATTTATCACATCCATCATGACGTACTGGTATCCGGGTGTGCTTAAGGCTGTTGAGATTATCAGAGATCTGCTCCCTGCTGTCCCTGTAATACTGGGGGGTATCTATGCAAGTCTTTACAAAAATCATGCTGAGCAGTACTCAGGTGCTGACCATGTTTTCAGAGGTCCCATTAACATTGGTTTTGATAAAGTCATACAGAGCTTCGGTCTTGAACTGAATAAAATAAATACGCCGGTTTCATATTATCAAATGGGCCTGTACCGGTCTTACCCTTATGCACCACTGATGACCAGCCAGGGCTGTCCGTACAACTGCTCTTACTGTGCTTCTTCATCACTTTCTTCTGGATTTGAACAAAAAAATCCTGAGGATGTCATAAAGGAGATTACAGATCTGTATAGCATTGGTGTCAGGGACTTTGCATTTTATGACGATGCCCTTTTTGTTAATTCTGATTCACACCTGAGAATAATTCTCAGAAAAGTTATACATTCCGGAATGCAGATAAGGTTCCATTGCCCAAATGGCGTGCATGCACGATTCATTGATACAAACCTGGCCGGACTTTTAAAAGAATCAGGGTTTACAACCCTAAGAATTAGTCTTGAAACAGTGGATCATGACAGGCAGTTTAAAACAGGGGGCAAGATCACATCTGATACTTTTCAGAACAGTATAACCAGTTTAAAGGCCGCGGGATTTACAAAAGACAATATCGGAGTATATTTAATGTACGGCCTGCCCGGACAGGACCTTTCTGAAGTAAAAGAAGGGATTAAATTTCTGCAGGGCCTGGATGTTCGCATAAACCTTACTGAATTTTCCCCGATACCAGATACACAATGCTGGAATGATTTAATTGAACGCAACGTAATAGATGAAAGGATTGATCCTCTACTGACCAATAACTCCGTGTTCAGCACTCTATATGGAGGATATGACTGGAAAGAACTTGAAACACTAAAGAACAGGGTTAAGAAATATAACAGCAGTTAGTCTGAATTATTCGCTCTTCTCTGTTGCCGGTTTCTCAACTAACGGTTTTTCAGCCGCCGTCTCTGCAGTCTTTTCCTCTGCATCCGCTTCTGTCTTTACTTCTTTAGCAGAATCAGAGGTTGTGGTTTCTTCACCCTCAGTCTCTTTTGTAACAGCAGCCAGTTTTGACGCTGCTTCAGCTGTCCATGGAGAGGTCTGAAACGTATCAACAATCTCCCTGTACCTTGCCATTGCTTTATCAGAATCACCGCTGCTCTCATAATGCCTTGCCTCGAGTATAAGCGAGGTATCTCTGAATATACCATTGTTCAATGACGACAGTTTATTAATAGCATCAAGGGCCCTGTCATTTTCACCGGTCCTGAAATGAGCGGAAACAAGTTTTTGATAAACAAGCGGCATTATCAGGTCATCTCCGCCAAAGTCATTTATAAATCTCTCATACTCTTTTATTGCATTATTATAATCACCCAGTTTGAAATAGGAGTTCCCAAGATAAAACAATGCCAGGGGGGTTTCTCTAATCTCAAGCGACTGTTTATACATGTCTATTGCTTTCTTTAACCTCTGCTCTTCAGGGGCCTCTGCATCAGAAATGCCATAGTAATAGTTATTGGCATCAAGCTGTATGGTACTGGCTTTTTTATACTGGGATGTAGAATAAAATGAAATAATGATAAATATAATAGCTATAACCGCAATGGCAGTAACTCCAATAATGATAACTTTCTGTCTTTCCTTTATTACGTCCAGCGCCTGAAAAGCAGCACTCTTTACATCATCTTCCTGGACCGCTTTCTTCTTTGTCGCTTTTTTCTTTATTACCTTAGGCATCTAATCCCTCCCGACATTATCGACCAGCTTTTGCGAATTAGCAAAGATCGTCTCTATGTTTTCTTCCGGAATACCTGCAGACCTTAAAATTATTGCGGCTCTTTCACGAGAAATAAGGTCTTCAGGTGAATGTGCATCTGTATTAACCACCATGCTGGCACCTGCTGCCATGGCGACTTTTGCTACATGACCGTTTGACAGACTGTGCCCTTTGCGGGCTGTTATTTCAAGGGACACCCCCTTTTCCCTGGCAAGCACAGCGTCTTCCATGCTTATCAACCCGGGATGAGAAAGGACATCAGCGCCTGATTCAATGGCTGCCCTGTTTGTCCCGGCGATTACCGGCTCAGCAACTGTTTCTCCATGAACAAGAACTATTTTTGCTCCAAGTTCACGCGCCCTGTTAACAAGTTGACCAATAAGAACAGGGGGAACATGTGTGATCTCAGCTCCGGGGATTGCCTGAACAGGCGTGTGATCTTTGAGTTCATCAAGGACTTCGACCAGCCTTGGAACTGCAAAGTCAATATTTGACCTGTCAACATGATCGGTAATGGCCATTGCACTGTATCCGGCATGATTGGCCCTCTGCACCAGTTCTGTTGGAAGCAGCACACCGTCACTTAACAGACTATGTGTATGAAGATCAATCATAACTATGTAATATGCAGTAATCATGAGGCAAAAGTCAAAACAAGTATGCACTTTTGACATGCCAAATTCTTTTCAGTAATATAATCAAATATGAAAAATATCAGACTAACAGAAAAGGTCAAAGCCGGCGGCTGAGCAGCCAAATTAGGTCCGGCGGACCTGTCGGAAATACTTACAGATCTTTATAAATGCAAAAACCGTGGAGTTGTTGTCGGTCCTGGTGATGATTCTGGGGTCTACCGTTATAAAAATACCCTGATGGTAGAGACTGTTGATGTCATAACCCCCATTGTTGATGATCCTTTTACGTTTGGTGCAATCTGTGCTGCCAACTCGGTAAGCGATGTGTATGCAATGGGAGGGACCCCGCTCACTGCGCTTGCCATACTGGGTTTTGCCACATGCGATTTCAGCTCATCTACAATAAGACGGCTTTTAAAAGGTGCTATCAGCAAGCTGGATGAGGCCGGCACCTGTTTGATTGGCGGACATACCATTGAAGATAATGAGTTTAAATTCGGTTTTGCAGTATCCGGGGTAGTTGAAAAGGATGTAATACTGAAGGTTGCAGGTGCAAAGCCCGGTGATATTCTGATCATCACAAAAAAACTGGGAACAGGGATTCTTACATCTGCTGTCAAAAAAAACACGGTGGGCAGGCAATCCTTAAAAAATGTTATTGACTCCATGCTGATGCTTAATAAAACAGCCTCAAAAGCTGCTGTATCAGCAGGTGCGCATGCTGCAACAGATGTTACCGGCTTCGGTCTGCTGGGCCACGGAATGAACATTGCAAGGAGTTCAAAAGTGGACCTGATAATAGAAAATGAAAAAGTACCGTTCATGAAAAAAGTAAAGGGCCTTGCAGCAAACGGTGCGGTCCCAAAGGGAGCAAGAAATAACCTGGACTACTGCAACAAAAATACCAGCTTTGCAAAAACAGTTACGAATGGCGACATGCTGGCGCTTTCCGATCCCCAGACTTCGGGTGGACTGCTCATATCTCTGCCGCCTGAGGGATTAAAGAAATATGACCGGGTCGCAAAAAAGGGGAATATGCCGTACTGGATTATTGGTGAAGTTGAAAAAGGCAGGGGAAGAATAATCGTACGATAGGATTGTTGCATCTGTATAACTGGCACCCTCTTCAATCATTAATGTACATGAATAATTAACACAATATTCATTCCTTTATATAATCTCACACAATGGAAAACCAACAGAATACAGAATCAACCATAAAGATGATAGCCGACTATATGGAAAACGGTTATCTTGAAAATATTATCGATATGTTTAAACATTATCCTGAATATTACCCCTATATCGGCACCATGCTTGGTGATGAGAGAATGGGGGTCAGAATAGGCACTTTTGCACTTGTAGAGACTCTGACAGAACTTGATGGTAATAACCTGACTGCGTCAATCCCCGGAATTGCATCTCTGTTAAACAGCCCCAGCGTAACTATCAGGGGTGATGCAGCCCACCTGCTCGGAATAATCGGTCATGCAGACGCCCTGCCATATCTGGAAAAAGCCCTGTATGATCAACATGAGCTGGTGAGAGAAAACGTCTTTGAAGCTATTGAAGAAATAAAAAGCAGTCGTTAATTTAAGGGGATTCCGTCGGGCTTTCCCCGTTTGCCTTTTCAGGATACCGCGGTGCCTGTTTATGGGGATTCATTAACCAGATCAGGCTAAATGCACTTTCCTGGTATATCTTTACGAGTCCGAGCCTGACGACTTCAAGTACAGCAAGAAATGTAACCAGCAATGTGACCTTTGTATAGCCTTCCTCAAAAAGGTCTTCAAAGCGAATACCATCCACATTTTCTATACGTTCAACAATATAATTGATTTTATCTGCTACTGTAAGGGTTTCACGGGTAATCTCAAGGTTCTGCTCCGGGGCCTTTTCAAGCATCTTCTGGAAGGCCGTGATCAGGTCGAATACACTTGCTTCAAAAAGCACCGGCTCAGGCTCAAATTCAAACTCGTTCTTGTCAGGCAGTCCTCTCTGAAAGACATTCTTCCATATCTCTTCCCTTTTTCTGAGACTGAGTGAGGATTCCTTATATGCCTGATACTCCAGTAGTCTCCTGACAAGCTCGGAACGGGGATCTTCTTCAGGTTCTTCAACCTCTTCTTCAGCAGGAGGAAGAATGGTCCTTGATTTAATATGAATAAGTGTCGCGGCCATCACAAGGAACTCTCCAGCTATCTCCAGGTTCAGATCCTTCATGAGATCAATATAAACCATATACTGACGGGTGATATCAACAATGGGAATATCATAAATGTCGATTTTGTTCTCTCTGATCAGGTGAAGCAGAAGATCGAGGGGGCCTTCGAAAACAGGGAGTTTGAAGTGAAAACCGTTTATTGACCCGGAATCTCTTCCCGGGTCTATTGGGAGTGCTTCGCCACTTTCTTTTAAATCGTTTTGAGACGTTTTCGTCTCTTCAAGTACCTCCGGCATCAGGAAATATTATAACATTCTATAAACATATTGCAAGTAAAACCTGACTAGTATAATATAGTTGATATTTTTAGTTGAATGAATCAGAAGTTTCTGATATCATTTCTAATGATACGCTCTTATAGTAATTCAGTTGCTTTTTATTTGTACGGACTATATAGTACTAGGGTCCGAATTTTTATTGTGTGAAGGAGGTAATGAATTATGGATAAGATAAAAATAGCTATTGCTGGAATAGGTAACTGTGCAAGTTCATTACTTCAGGGTATTGAATACTATAAATCCAAGAATAGTAATGATGCAACCGGACTCATGCACTGGGACATAGGCGGCTACAGGCCTTACGACATAGAAGTCGTTGCTGCCTTTGATATTGACAAGAGAAAAATAGGCAAGGACGTCAACAAGGCAATTTTTTCACCCCCGAACAACACAACTGTATTTTGCGATAACCTGCCCGCAGCCGGAGTAAACGTCAGCATGGGCAAGGTACTTGACGGTTTTTCCGAGCACATGAGTAATTATGAAGATAAACATACATTTGTTCTGAGTAATGCAAAAGAGCCGACAAAAGAAGAGGTGGTAAAACAATTAGTATCATCAGGTGCTGAAATGCTCCTTAATTATCTTCCCGTAGGCTCGGAAAAGGCTACACGTTTCTATGCTGAATGTGCGCTTGAAGCAGGGACAGGATTTATTAACAACATGCCCGTCTTCATCGCGAGCAATCCGGAATGGGCAGACAGGTTCAAAAAGAAAAATATCCCTATTATTGGTGATGATATAAAGGCCCAGCTTGGAGCTACAATCACACACAGAACTCTTGCTGATCTGTTTAAAAAGAGGGGCGTAAAAATAGAAAGGACGTACCAGTTAAACACGGGCGGTAATACAGACTTTCTTAATATGTTAAACAGAAACAGGCTGGCCTCAAAAAAGAAATCCAAAACAGAAGCGGTCCAGTCAATTCTTGACACCAAGCTTGATCCTGATAATATTCATATAGGGCCCAGCGATTATGTGCCCTGGCAGAAGGACAACAAGCTCTGTTTCATCCGCATGGAAGGCAAGCTGTTTGGTGATGTGCCGATGAATATTGAACTCAGGCTTTCTGTGGAGGATTCTCCAAACTCTGCCGGAGTGTCCATTGATGCAATCAGGTGCTGCAAGCTTGCCATTATCCGTGGCAAGGGAGGGGTGCTGTACTCTCCATCTGCATATTTTATGAAGCATCCTCCAAAGCAGTTTCCTGATGATATAGCGTACAAGATGACAGAGGAGTTTATTGCCGGCCAGGATATTGAAGGCGCTCACATATCAGGCGACAATGGCGATAAAACCGCTCTTAAGGTCTCAGACGAAGTTATAGCCAAATAATCAATACCCTTTATTATCCGGGACAAATAACATCATCCAGCAACATGATATCTTTGTTCCCGGTTTTTTTATTTGTTATCCTGAATATTTTGGTATGCACTTTAGTTTGACCTGAACAAGCAGATTTTGAACACCCTGATAATTAGCCCATCCAATACCAGCAGGGATGAATTATTGATAAAATATGATAAAATGGCTGTGACATCCACAATATTAATATAAGGTAAATTAAGGCTGTCTGCCTTCAGCATAATAAAACATCATTAATAAGGAGAAAGAAGATATGGTCAGCTACAAGGATTTAGGCCTGGTCAACACAAACGAAATGTTTAAAAAAGCAATGGAGGGCAGGTATGCCGTCCCTGCCTATAACTTTAATAATATGGAACAGATGCAGGCAATCATGCAAGCATGCGTTGAGACAAAGTCACCAGTGATATTGCAGGTATCATCGGGGGCCCGAAAGTATGCGAATTCCACACTTCTGAGGAATATGGCGAAAGGTGCTGTTGAGTATGTAAAAGAGCTTGGCTATGAAATTCCGATCGCTTTGCACCTTGACCATGGAGATACCTTTGAGCTTTGCAAGGACTGTGTAGACAACGGATTTTCTTCGGTCATGATCGACGGCTCCCATCACTCATTTGAAGATAATATCGCTCTGACTAAAAAAGTCGTTGATTATGCACATCAGCATGATGTAACAGTTGAGGGCGAGTTGGGACAGCTCGCCGGTGTTGAAGATGATGTATCTGCAGAAAAATCAACCTACACTAAACCCGAAGAGGTCATAGAATTTGTTAACAAAACGGGTGTAGACAGTCTGGCCATTTCTATCGGTACCTCACATGGTGCCAACAAGTTCACTCCCGAACAGTGTACAAGGAACGATGAAGGAGTTCTTGTGCCACCACCTCTCAGGTTTGACATACTTGAAGAGATCGAGAAGAAACTTCCCGGCTTCGTTATTGTACTGCACGGCTCATCTTCTGTTCCACAGGATATAGTGAAAATCATCAACGATCATGGCGGCGCACTGAAAGATACTATCGGTATTCCTGAAGACCAGCTCAGGAGGGCAGCACAGTCGGCAGTGTGCAAAATTAATATCGATTCTGACGGGAGACTGGCCATGACCGCTGCCGTAAGAAAAGTTTTTGTAGAAAAACCTGCTGAATTTGACCCGAGAAAATTCCTTGGCCCGGCAAGAGATGCACTGAAAGAGCTGTATAAACACAAAAATAATAATGTTCTTGGTTCTGCCGGTAAGGCCTAAATGTCTGAATCAATCAGTAATGAGGTGTTCGAAATCCTGGCCAGGCATGCTGAACTGGACCGTGATAAGGTTACTCCGTCAACACCCCTGCAGATGAGCGGAGTGGATTCTCTTTTAATGGTAGAAATTATATTTGACCTCGAAGAGCACTTTGACATCAGCATCCCTGACGAACTCCTGGGAATGCAGAACCAGGAACTGGAAACCGCTGCTGACGTCGTGAGTCTTGTGGAGAAATTGATCCAGCAAAAAAAGACTTCATGAAGCGTATCGTTGTAACAGGCATGGGGTGCATTTCTTCACTGGGACACAACCGCAAAGATTTTGCCCGTAAGCTTATGCAGGGTGAAAGCGGTATCAAACCAATTACTCTTTTTGATACCCAGGGATTCAGGGTAAAAATAGCTGCTGAAGTTAAAGATTATAATGAACGTGATTTTTTCCCGGAAAAACAGCTTACTAAACTTGACCGGTATACTCAGTTTGCCCTTCTTGCAAGCCGTGAAGCAGTTTCAGATGCCGGGCTTGACTTAAGCGGTCCAGCTGCAGAACGCACTGCTGTTGTACACGGCACCGGAATTGGTGGTCAGTCTACACAGGAAATCAGCTATCAGCGTATCTATTCCCAGGGAAATAAACGATTGCATCCATTCACGGTCCCCAAACTGATTCCCAGTGCCGGAGCAAGCTGGATCAGTCTGGACCTTGGTATAACCGGCCCTGCCTTTGCAACAACGTCTGCCTGTTCCTCGGCAGGCCATGCCATCGGTATGGGTCTGCTTTTGTTACGTGCAGGGATAGTGGATGTGGCGGTAACCGGCGGATCTGAGGCTCTCATCACTCATACCACAATAAAGGCATGGGAAAGCCTTCGTGTCATGTCCAGTGATACATGCCGCCCCTTTAGCAAAAACAGAAGCGGCATGGTAATCGGTGAAGGCGCCGGCACATTAATTTTTGAGACACTGGAACATGCCCGGGCCCGAAGAGCAAGGATTTACGCGGAACTCGCCGGTTTTGGAATGAGCTCTGATGCCCACGATATGCTGCAGCCTCTGGATAAGGGCGCAGCACGTGCCATGCGTGCAGCACTGGATGATGCCCAAATGGGTCCTGCAGATATTGACTACATTAACGCCCATGGAACGGCCACCCCTCAGAACGATCCGACAGAAACACGGGCCATACGTGAAGTATGTGGTGCACATGCTGACAAACTTGCAGTGTCTTCAACCAAATCAATTCACGGGCATACACTTGGTGCAGCTTCTGCCCTGGAGGCTATTGTCACGATTCAGGCCCTTCAGGAACAAAAAGCCCCGCCTACGGCTAATTATATGGAGCCGGACCCGCAATGCGATCTGGATTATGTACCCAACAAAGCCCGTCCCATGTCCATTACAGCAGCCATGAGTAACTCATTTGCTTTCGGAGGATTAAACACGGTACTAGTGTTTAAAACATATGATGAAAGTTGACTATTATCTTAACTATTTCAGAATACAATCGCAGCAGATTTTCATCCTGGATATTTCCTTCTTGCCAAATCGTTTATAATCTCTTAAAATTGCATCTACATAATAATCATAAACGGAGGATCAACCTTGGGAAAAAATCTTGGCATTTTAGTAGGCGGTGGACCTGCACCCGGGATCAATGGTGTAATAAGCGCAGCAACAGTTGAAGCCGTTAACAGAGGTCTTAACGTCATAGGAATTCTGGACGG
Source organism: Thermodesulfovibrionia bacterium (assembly GCA_945788685.1). Taxonomy (GTDB): domain Bacteria; phylum Nitrospirota; class Thermodesulfovibrionia; order UBA6902; family UBA6902; genus CALZJD01. The sequence continues at coordinate 12,779 of CALZMZ010000007.1, forward strand.
TTTTAAATGGCTCTTCCGCGGAGATGCACGCAAGACTATTTCACTGACACAAAACAATGCATGGAAGGTCCATAGCAAGGGAGGTTCCATACTGAGAATATCAAGAGATTTCCCGGATGATCCGGATTCAAGTTTTGACGCCATGATAAAGGCATTGAAGGCCATGAAACTGCATTACCTTATTACCATAGGCGGTGACGGCACATCCTTTGTAGCAAGGGAAATAGAAAAAAGATCAAAGGGAAAAATCTCCATCGTTCACGTGCCAAAGACTATTGATAATGATCTTCCCCTTCCTGGAGGGGCACCGACTTTCGGTTTTGAGACCGCACGTCACTGGGGTACTGAAATTGTAAAAAATATTATTGAAGATGCACGCACCACAGGCAGATGGTATTTCATCACAACAATGGGAAGACATACTGGACATCTGGCCCTTGGTATTGGCAAGGCAGCCGGAGCCACCTTGACGCTCATCCCCGAGGAGTTCAAAGAAAAAAAACTGAAATTCATGAAAGTGGCTCATATCCTGGAGGGCGCTATCATCAAACGGCTCCAGCAGGGATATCCCCACGGAGTCGCTATAATTGCAGAAGGAGTCACTGAGAAAATCGATATCAAGGAGTTGGCCTCATATGATTTTCTGGGAAAAGAAGTGAAGGGCCTTCTGAAAATTTCAGAGATCCAGCTTGGAAGATTTATGCAGAACTTTATTCACGGCCACCTTTTGTCCAACGGACTGAAAGTGAAGATTGTCCACAAGACAATAGGGTATGAACTCAGGGCAGCGGACCCTATTCCCTTTGATGCGGAATATACAAGAAACCTGGGTTACAGTGCAGTAAAGCACCTGTTGACAGGACATTCAGGATCAATGGTTTCTTTTTACGATGGAAAGTTAAAAGCTATTCCCCTCAGGAAGATTATTGACCCTGTTACAAAAAGGACGAAAGTCAGATATGTTGACACAAAGTCAGACCCCTTTATCGTAGGCAGGCAATACATGATACGGCTGGAAAAAGAGGATTTCACGCCTCCTTACATATTAAAGCTTGCAAAGGCCGGACGCTGCACTGCCAATGAATTCAGGAAAAGATATTTTCATGTAGTATAGCTGGAAGACAGTTGTCAGCTTTCAGGGATCAGCGGTCAGTTAAGACAAGGTTCTACGTTATGTATTTTTTGCTGATAGCTGACTCCTGATAGCTGTCTCTTTACATTGATCTGTAATTCCTGCACTCTTCATGCAGTTCTGGATTAAAGTCAACAGATTTACGTCCGAAACAGGTGCCGAGACTTTCAAACAGCGCAAGTTCTTCGATATCTACTTCTCTTCTCTTGATCGCCTCTGTAGTGGGCATATACATAATCTTCTGGCCCTCAACACCGGTAATTGTATTGCCGGTTTTACCCTCACGCAGGAGGACAACAGCACCGGCACCTGCCTTATAACCGAAATTCACGTCATAGGCAGAGGAATGCCCGGAGCGAACAAGATGGCCGGGCGTGACTTCCCTGGCTTCAGGTATTGCGTAAATACCCGGCACATACATGCCGCTTCGCCTCATAAAGGCCTCCACATCTTTGTCTACCCTTAACCGCTTTTCGAGTTCCTGCCTGACATATTTACCGGCACCTGCCAGTTTTTTATGTCCAAATGCATCAACTCCCGCTGAATCGTCATAGAGCATCTCACCACTTGCATTTTTGAGTCCTTCGGCAACAACCATTATATATGTCCCGGACTTTACATCACTCCTCTCTATTCTGGCAAAATACGTAGCCTTCATATGTTCATACACGATATCAAAATCAACGGGGACTTCAGGGATGAGGATGCAGTCAGCTTCAGCCCCGATACCTCCGCGAAATGCCGTGTGTCCTACGTACCGTCCAAACACTTCAATGATAAGGATACGGTTATGGCTCATTCCCGTGGTTTTGAGGTCCCTTGTGAACACAGCTATCCTGTTAATGGCTGAATCGCCTCCCACGCTGTACGGCTGAAGGTCCAGATCCATGGTCTTGGGGACGTGTACGCAGGGAATCCCCTGTGCGGAAAGGTCAACAACAACACTGCCTGTATCGTCACCACCGCTTATGATGAGTCCATCTATATTGAATCTTTTAAGACCACCTTTTATCCTGTCATACTTGTCAGGATCGTCTATCTTACTGATCTTGACACGGGAGTGCCCGGCTTCAGACCCTGCCAGGGATGCCTCTATTTTACTTACCCTGTCTGCATTCAGCTCAACTATGTCATTGAGAGTAACAAGGTTGTAAAGGCCTGCATATCCATTTGGTATCACAACTGACTCGATTCCCAGTGCATATGCCTTACGCGCCATGCCCTTAATAACAGCATTTAAACCTCCGCAGTCTCCGCCACTTGTAATGACTCCTATTTTCTTGATATCCATAATAAACCGCCTCCTTTTAAAATGAATTCTATCAGGATTTTTAACTGAGCAAGATCAATTTTAACACATTATACTATGGTCAACCAGACATGTTCATGGACATATTGAGGTTGAACCTCGATATGTTACAGTGTTCCCTTGGTAGAAGGAATCCCTTTGCCCCGGGGATGTATTTCTGATGCCATCCTGAGGGCCCGACCAAATCCTTTGAAAATAGCCTCCAGAATGTGGTGCGCATCCCGCCCGTATTGCAGGTTGATATGAAGATTCATTCCTGCACCATTTGAGAGCGCCCTGAAAAAATCATCAAATATCGAGACAGGGATGTTCTGGATCTGTGAGCTGCCTCTCGGGAATTTGACTTTATACACCATATAGGGTCTGCCGCTCAGGTCAATAATAACCTGTGCAAGGCTTTCATCCATGGGCGTCATTGCCTCTCCGTAGCGCCTTATCCTGAGCTTTTCGCCGAGGGCCTTTTTTATTGCCTCGCCCAGGACTATACCGAGGTCCTCTACCAGGTGATGATAATCAACTTCGATATCTCCCCTGGCCTGGATATTCAGATCAAGATGACCATGCTTTGACATAAGGCTGAGCATGTGGTCAACAAAGGGGACTGTTGTGTGTATGTTATAGTCAGCTTTGCCGTCCAGATTTAGCGTAAGCTTTATATTTGTCTCTTTTGTTTTTCTTGAGACAGTGGCTTTTCTCGGCATTTCATCCTCCGGAATTTTTATCAATTATAACAGTTGCTTAAGATTTTTTATAAAAGTATTATTCTCAGCCGGTGTCCCTACGGTCACTCTCAGGCATCCTCCGGCTATACCTTTCATATTCCTGACAAGCACACCCCTCTTCAGAAGGCCCCTGTAACATTTATCTGCAGTTTTAACCTGAAACAGTATAAAGTTTGCATCTGATGGAAATGGCCTGACACTATCCATTTTTGCCAACTCCTTAAAAAGTCTTTTTCTCTCTGAAATAATGGAGTTTATGCGTTCTTTTAATTTACGGTTCTCTTTCAATGCATTAATGGCAACCTTCTGCGAAAGAGAGTTTAAATTAAAAGGCAGTCTGACCTTATTGACCTCATTAACAATGTCCTTGTGAGCAATCATAAAACCCGTGCGAAGCCCTGCCAGCCCGACTTTACTCAATGTCCTGAGTACAACAAGGTTCTTGTATCTCTTCAGCAACGGGACAAAGGATTTCTTGGTTGAAAACTGCTGGTAGGCCTCATCAACAACAACAATGCCTTTTGATCTTTTGATTATATGCAGAATTCGATCAGCTGAATAACTATTGCCCGTCGGGTTATTCGGAGAACTCAGGAAAATCATTTTTGGTTTCAATCTCTGCATCTGCTTATTCATCCCATCCATATCAAGATCAAATGTATCATCAAGAGACAGTCCTGTATACTTTTCTCCTAGAGCCTGAGATATTATGCCGTACATTGAGAAGGTGGGCGTGGGATAAACAACAGGTCCTCCAAACGTTGCGATGAGGTTATAAATGAGTTCATCAGAACCGTTTCCATGCAGGACATTTTCAGTCCTGACTTTCAGGCTTTTCGCAACAAGCCCTCTGAGCTCCTTTGCTTCAGGATCAGGGTATCTGTTTGTATTAATATTTTCCAATACCCTGAATCCATAGGGACTTTCATTGGCATCCAGCTTAACTTTACAGGGGATGTCCTCTGCCTTATAGGCCTTGAGGGATCGAACATTAGGTTTAACGAGTTTTTTTATATCCATTTCGGGAAATTATAACACATGAGTCAGGGTAAGGCCTGTAAGGTAATTACTCTTCCAGTCCCTGTAAATACTGATATATACATTCAGGAAGGTCTTTACTGTACCCCCCTTCGAGGACAGAAAAGGTGGGCTTACCCAATGCGGCAAGCATACGGCCTACTTCCCTGTACGTCTCCAGCTCAAGGGTCAGGTTAGTTATCGGGTCAAGCCGGTAGGAATCAAAACCGGCTGAGACGGCAAGCAGGTCAGGACCGAATTTCGCGACCTCTTTCACACCGTTTTCTAATACAGATAAAAATTCATCAGGAGTTGTGCTGGCAGATAACGGATAATTTATGCTGTTGCCCATGCTTTTCTGACCGGTGCCGGGGTACAGGGGACTCTGGTGCAGTGAAAGATAAAGCAGGTTGTCTTTACCAAGGAAAATGTCTTCAGTCCCGTTACCGTGATGGCAGTCAAAATCCACAACAGCAACCTTTTCAACTTTCTCCTGTGTCTTCAGACAGGCAATGGCGATACTGTTAAAGTAACAGAAGCCGCCAAGGTTATTTTTAGTGGCATGGTGTCCCGGAGGACGCATTAGTGAAAATGCTTTTTCTCCATTATCCAGACAATGCATGGCAGCATCAATGGCACTGCCTGCAGATAACCTGGCAATATCATAAATACCTTTAAACACCGGGGTATCAAAATCAAAAAAACTCTCGTTCTTTACACTTTCAAAAAGCTCTGATGAATGGGCTTTTAAAATATCATCTTCAGAGCATGGTTCGGGCTCGTGAAAAGAATATCCCTTTTCTTCAAGGTATTCATATGTTGTACGAACCCTTGACGGCGCCTCGGGATGTCCGGGCTGTGAGTACTGCAGACATTTTGGGGAGTAGTAGATTTTCATATTACATGGTCTAAATTATGATCTCCATTAAATCTTCAGCAAGTATAACATTTCCCTTAAATTGTTCTTTTGCTTCCGTCACCCTGTCCTCATCAGGACTGTCTGCCGGATAGATATGAGAAAGAACCAGCTTTTTCACCTCTGCTTTGTGGGCCAGAAGGCCGCACTCTCTTGCGCTGAGATGACCTTTGACCTTCATGGCATCAGGAAAAGAGCAGTCTGCAACTAAAAGGTCTGCCTTTTCTGACAGATCAATAATCCCCTGGTCATAATCAGCATCACCTGAAAAAATAACAGACCTTCCTTGATGTTCAAACCGGTAAGCAATACTATCGTTTGAATGCACTGTGCTGGAAGATGAGATACTCCAGGGTCCAAACTCCATTTGATCAGTTGCTTCAATGAAAATAATTTGAAAATCAGATGATTTACCCAAAATAGACCCAATTGCTTTATCGTAATATTGCCTGAACCCTGGTGGTGCTATAATGCTGAAATCCTTATCCCTTGTAAAATTCGGGGTATAAAAAAGGGCATGAATCATGGGCATCAGATCAGCGAAATGATCCGGGTGTCCATGCGTTAAAAACAGGGCATCAACATCTTTATAACTTCTTCCGACCCTTTCAAGCTGCAGCAGAATCCCACTACCGCAGTCAATAAGAACTTCCTTATCTCCTGCTTCCAGTAAGTAACCCGAGGCATTTCTCTTTAATGAAGGGACACATGTGCCGCTTCCAAGAATAGTCAGTTTCATATTGGAAAATATTGTAAGACAGTAGCATGAAAAAAGAAATACCGTGCAGGATTAAGGCATAATTTTTTCACACGAAGCCTTGACCAGTTGTCCAAGCCATTCATGCAGCACAACATGCCCCATTTTAAACTCCTCTATCGGCTTAAGTTCTTTAAGTGTGGTAATGGATCCATTCTTACACATACCAACATAACCGTAGAGCATCTCCTGTTTCAGAACAGAATACAGACAGTACGTAAGTTCAGGAAGTAAAGGATTATGACGCTCAAGAACAAAACCAACTTTCATGGCCATTTCCCTGTCACCATCTATGTCTTCCGGATGCATGACAAAGCTATGTATATCAAATCCAAAGCTGTCATTAAATCTGCTCACTTCTGAGGGTATGGATGAGAGGTAATCAAGAAATCCGCTTTTTTCTTCCCAGGTCTGTATGTCGTAATTTCTTTTTTTGTTCCTGATTGTCTTCATAATTTATATTCCTTCGTAATCAACATTGAATATCAGTTAATTATACCTTAAAGAAATGATTTCACGGTATATTTCTTCAGGTATAATAGCTGGCAAGACTACTTAGTGTTTGATTATAAACTCAGCTTGTCTGGCTGTCATTCCCGCGGTCTGTAGAGCGGGAATCCATTTTTTCAGTTGCTTCTGGATGCCCGATTACTAACTTCGGGCATGACAAAAAAGACATTTAATGGATAGACGCTTAATATCAATCCCGGGAGGGCACCATGATTCTCGAAAATATGACAATGTCTGACTTTAAGAAGCACCTCAAAAAAACAAAAACCATTATATTTCCCTTTGGAACAGTTGAAGAGCATGGCAGTCACCTGCCCCTGAATACGGATACATTAATAATTTATGAAATATTAAAAAAGGTTATTAAGAAGAGAAAAGTATTTCTGGCTCCTCCCCTTTATTATGGAGTATGCACATCAACGGGTCAGCATCCAGGGACGATTAGTATTACCCCTGCTACACTCCGACGCTTTACGTACGATATTGCAAAAGATGCGTATGAAAAGGGCCTGAGAAATATATTTCTGATCACCGGTCATGGAGGAGGTCTGCACTCTTCTGCAATGAAAGAGGCAGCGGAAAATCTGGTCAATGAGCTAAAAGGAATCAATATAGCAGTGCTGTGTCCTTATGACGTTCTATATAAAGAACTGTCAGAGCTTGCAGACACTCCAAATGATTCTCATGCCGGTGAAATCGAGACATCGCTTATTCTTTATCTTGCCCCTGAACTGGTGAAAGGCAGGTCCAAAGAGGAGTATCCCAAACTTCCGAAACCATTCACAGTGAAGAACAAGGTCAGGTACTGGCCGGGAGGGGTATGGGGAAACCCGGGCAAGGCCAGCAGTGATAAGGGTGAAAAGGCTGTGAACTTAATTATCAATAAGATCGTTGAGATTCTGGATATGGTGAAGATGACAAGATAGGCAGGCTCCAGTAATACTTAGAGATCTGATTTTGAGTTAACCATACGGATTAATCTGCAATGCTTGATAGTTATCCAATTGAATAGGTATACTATATAATCCTCACATAATTTCATGAATAAAAAACATCTCATTATAGGAATCTTCATTGTTGCGTTCTCTTCATATTATGCATTTAAAAACGTCTCCCTCACTGAACTAGGCATTGCGCTCAAATCTGTTCAATACATTTATTTAATCCCGGCAGTCGTTTTAGTCGCGATGACTTTTTTGTTCAGGGCCATCAGGTGGCGGTATCTTGTCGGATCTGTTAAAAATGTAAAGACCGCAGACCTTTTTTCCCCTTTGATGATAGGGTTTATGGGGAACATTTTGCCTGCAAGAGCCGGTGAGTTTATCAGGGCTTATCTTCTCGGGAAAAAAGAAAATATCAGTTTCAGCGCCTCCTTTGCTACAATTTTTGTTGAAAGATTGATGGACATGATGGTTTTCCTGATACTTTTGATGGGAGTTATTTTTTTCAGTTCCACTATCTTTCCGCAAACTGTTGACGGCTCCAGTCATCCGCTAATGGGGCATATGATCAAGTTCGGATGGATAAGTTTTTTTGGATGTCTCGGAATTTTCGCCTTTTCAGTACTTCTTCAGTATAAGAATGATCTTGCGATGAAGATTGTGGCATTTTGCACGAAACCTCTTCCTGACAAGTGGAAAGAAAAAATTAATGGGTTGGTTCATTCCTTTACCGATGGCCTTAAGATCCTGAAAGATGTGCGGGGATTTATAGCCTCTCTTTTCTGGTCATTCCTGGTATGGACTGCAATGATTATGACATATTACCCGATACATATGGCCTTTGGTATCGGCAGTCAAATACCCATGTTGACGTCAGTTCTTGTAGTGAGCTTAACTATAGGAATTTTTATTTCTCTCTTTCCTGCCCCCGCATTTCTCGGCTCATTTCAACTGGCCTGTGTAGTTGCTCTCCATGAAATATTTGGTATCTCAAAGCCGATAGCTGCGAGTTACGGGATTATTGCCTGGCTAGTGGCCATGGGATTTATATTTTTAGCCGGTTTATTTTTTATTGTAAAAGACAATATATCCTTTACCGAACTTTCGGCCAGTAAAGACCAGGCAACCTGATAACAGGTTATTTTACCGCTTTAATAGTTCCCTCATCTTTTTTACTGGCGACTGTCTTATGATCCGGCTCGCTCTTTACTAGCTTCAGTTCTTTCTGGCCCCTGCTGATCTGCACCTCAATTTTTGCACCCTTTGCAATTGAAATAGTTTCCATGTATGAAATCTCACCTTTACCATGTGCCTTTTCGCCCAGTTCAATGTCATGACCTTCCAGTTTCCCATTGAACTCACCGTTTATATACACCCTGCCCCCTGCCCTGATCTCGCCGCCATCAAACTTTCCCGAAATAGTTACATCCCTGCCAGCTATAATGTTGCCCTTGCTCAACTTGCCATCAATTACAACATTGCCGCCTTTTGTTTCTATATTTCCTGTACATGATCCCTTTATGACAATACTGGAGTCCTGTTCTGATATTATATTGCCCTCAACGTCTCCGCTTAACTCCAGGTCGCATGTCACGTTTATATTACCACTCAGCTTGCTACCCCGAAGAATTTTATTGACACCATTACTCTTCTTACCTTCCTCTTGTGTGATTTCAACAGGCTGTTCCCTGATACCAGAAACATTCTGTTCTTCATCATTCATACCTTCTGATTCTGCTCCCCTTTTTTTAAACATGTTGACCTCCATTGAAATTATCTGAATTGTTTACATTATATTCATTATCATTCTTAGTTACTGATCGGCAATTACTGTTCCTGCCTTTATCATTTACGCACTCATTCTCTCTGTTTGGCTGGAACCTATCTCAACATTAACGATGTTCTAGCTGTCATACCCGCAGTTTGTAAGCGGGTATCCAGAAAGCCTTAAAAAGCCTGGATTCCCCGATCAAGTCGGGGAATGACAAAGGTTTTTTTATCATAAAAACATATGTTGAGTTAGGTTCTATTAATCAGATTCTGTATATAGAGTTACCCTCCGACTCACTCCGCGATGCCCGATTATTAAATTCGGGAATGACAAAATAAAAAGGAGCAAATTATACACGGACTCTCATTAGTGCTCAAGATCCTGCTCCATGACCAGGTTGATCAACCCCGGATTTCTCTTCATTTTTTTTCTTTTTCAAGAGCATTTAACCGCTCTGTTGCTTTCAGGGCAACATCGCTGCCAGAGTATTTCTGAATTATTTCCTCATATAATTGCCTCGCATGCTCTCCATTGTTCTGTAATTCCTCAAACTGTGCTGTTTCAAATAGTTCTGCCGCTTTATCTGCCGTACAGAAACTCAGGACAAACGCAAATGCCAGGGCCAGTGATATATACAGAGCTTTCATAATTATTCCGGTCATCTATGCCTCCTTAATAAGTGAATGGTCTAAATACGTTACATGCATAAGAGTGTCAGGTCAAGGGATTTTCACTCAAAAAATATGCGAAATAATGCCTGATACGGCCAATTCCAGGTTTTTTATGGAATTTTAATGAAAAATCATTGAAAAGCGTTCATGAGATATGATAATCTTATGACTGTTCGTAGTTGGAAGATTTGTCTGATAAATCACACGTCCATCTAATCTTCTCTCTAACAGTGTTCCGGATTTCGGAATTTAGTGAGAAAGGACGGAGGAAAAACTGAGGAGGTTTCTATGGTAGTAACAATGAAAGAGCTTCTGGAGGCTGGTGTTCATTTCGGGCATCAGGTCAAACGCTGGAATCCGAAAATGAAAAAATATATTTTTGGCCAGCGCAACGGTATTTATATTATCGACCTTCAGAAAACAGTCAAGATGTTCGAGGTTGCCTACAACTTTGTAAAGGACCTGTCTACGAATGGTGAGTCAATTCTTTTTGTAGGTACAAAAAAGCAGGCCCAGGATGTAATCATCGAAGAGGCCGAGCGTTCACAGTCATACTTTGTGAACCAGCGCTGGCTTGGTGGTATGTTGACCAATTTCAAAACCGTTAAACAGGGTATCGAAAAACTCAAGAAAATAGAGAAAATGAATGAAGACGGTACCTATGATCTGCTTACCAAAAAGGAAGTGGCAAAGTTTGAAACAGAACGGCAACGCCTGGAAAAAAACCTGAGCGGTGTCAAAGAAATGAATAAACTGCCGGGCGCCATTTTCATAATTGATCCAAAGAAAGAGTCAATTGCTATTGCCGAGGCCAAGAAACTGGCAATACCGATAGTTGCCCTTGTTGACACAAATTGTGATCCTGATGGGATAGATTACATTATCCCGGGCAATGATGACGCGATCAGATCAATACGATTACTTTCCTCAAAAATGTCAGACGCCTGTCTTGAAGGAAAAAACATCTTAAACAAGACACTGGAAGATGCCGCTGCGCAGGAAGCTGCTGAAAAAGAGGCTGCTGCACAGGAAGCAGCTGAAAAGGAATCTGCCGCAAAAGAAGCTTCGGAGGCTGCTGCTGAAGAAAAACAGGCGCAGTCAGATACAGAGAACAAGGAGGAAGTAAGTCAATGAGTATTTCAGCCAGTACAGTAAAAGAGTTAAGGGACCAGACAGGTGCCGGGATGATGGATTGCAAAAAGGCACTTACAGAGTCAGATGGAGACGCTGAAAAGGCCCTGGACTTCTTAAGAAAAAAAGGGCTTGCAAAGGCCCAGGGCAAGGCATCCAGAGAGGCATCTGACGGTTATATAGGATCATATATTCATATGGGTGGTAAAATCGGCGTTCTGGTCGAGGTCAATTGCGAGACCGATTTTGTAGCTAAAACAGATGATTTTCAGGACCTTGTTAAAGACATCGCCATGCACATTGCTGCCGCAAACCCGACGTATGTCTCCAGGGAAGAAATACCTTCTGATACCATAGACAAGGAAAAAGAGATTTATGCTTCACAGGTTGGGGATAAAGCACCCCAGATTGTTGAAAAAATTGTTGAGGGTAAATTGGAAAAGTTTTTTTCCGAGATATGTCTTGTAGACCAGGTCTTTGTTAAGGACCCTGACCAGAAAGCAAAGATCAGGGACCTGATAGTAGAGAAAATAGCAAAGCTTGGTGAAAATATAGTCATCAAACGTTTCGCACGGTTTCAGCTCGGAGCATAAGCAGGCACTGAAGGGTCAATATGAAAAGCCAAAAATCCAGATTTAAAAGAGTTCTCCTTAAACTAAGCGGAGAAGCACTTATGGGAGACAAGAATTTTGGCATTGACCAGAAGGTAGTACAGTATATTGCTGACGAGCTTAAAAAGATTTCTAAACTAAAAGTTGAGGTTGCCCTCGTTATTGGTGGAGGAAACATATTTCGCGGCCTTGAGGCCAGTGCCGAGGGAATGGAAAGGACTTCGGCAGACTATATGGGGATGCTTGCAACGGTATTGAACGCCCTTGCTGTGCAGAACGCTCTTGAAACAAACGGCATGCCGACACGGGTGCAGTCAGCTATTGAAATGCAGGAACTGGCAGAACCATATATCAGAAGAAGGGCTGTCCGCCACCTTGAAAAAGGAAGGTTTGTCATATTTGCAGCCGGTACAGGAAACCCCTATTTTACAACTGACACGGCAGCGGCCTTACGGGCTGTCGAGATAGGGGCTGACATAATTATAAAGGCCACGAATGTTGATGGAGTATATAGCAGTGATCCCATGAAACATCCCGGTGCAAAAAAATACGCTGAAATATCTTACATTGATGTCCTGAAAAAAGGACTGAAAGTAATGGATTCCACTGCTATATCTTTATGTATGGACAATAATCTGCCGATAGTGGTTTTCAGCCTTATGAAAAAAGGCAACATTAAGAAAGTGCTGGAAGGCAAGAAAATCGGCACCTTGGTGAGGGGGTAAGCACGTATGCAAAAAGAAGCAAAAAAAAGAATGAATGAGAAAATGGAAAAAGCGATAGAGGCCCTGAAAAAGGACCTTGCCAGCATGAGAACAGGACGGGCGTCACTTGCCATTTTTGACGGAATCATGGTTGATTATTTCGGGACACCCTCACCCATAAACCACGTTGCTACACTCAGTGTTCCTGAAAGCAGGCTGATAACCATTCAGCCATTTGATCCAAAAACAATAGGTGATATTGAAAAGGCCATCCAGAAATCTGACCTGGGACTCAACCCTTCCAATGACGGAAAGCTGATAAGGGTTGCCATTCCCTCCCTTACTGAAGAAAGAAGGAAAGAGATTGTAAAGCAGGTACACAAGAGGGGTGAGGATGCAAAAATTTCAATCAGAAACATACGCCGTGACACAAACGAGGAACTGAAGAAGATTGAAAAACAAGAGCACGTGAGCGAGGATGAGACAAAGCGTGCATTAGACGAAACCCAGAAACTGACTGATTCATTTATAAAAAAAGTGGATGAAACCGTCTCACACAAAGAAGAAGAAGTCATGGAAGTGTAACCCTGCCGTTTCATATTGATGGGGGAGATGTTTGTATATTGACTGGTCAACCAAAATCAGGTATATAGATAAAATAATCATGTTTTATATTTATTAATTTATCTGTATCCGAAACAAACTATTAGTAAAAGGAGGATGCAATGGCCCTACGTGTCGGAATTAATGGATTTGGAAGAATAGGAAGAAATTTTCTCAGGACGTGCCAGGGTGAAGACTCAATCGAGATTGTTGGTATTAACGACCTGACAGATGCGGCAACCCTTGCCCATCTTTTAAAGTATGATTCTGTTCATGGAATAATGGATGGTGATGTAGAGGTTAAGGGAAATAATCTTTCTGTAAACGGAAAAGAGATCCAGGTAACTGCAATTTCTGATCCGGCACAACTCTCCTGGAAAGACCTTAATGTAGATATAACACTTGAATCAACCGGTTTCTTTGTCAGTAAAGAGGGCGCTTCAAAACATCTGAGTGCCGGGGCCGAGTGGGTCATTATATCTGCGCCTGCAAAAGAACCGGACGCCACTGTCTGTATGGGTGTGAATGAGGAGACCCTTGATATTTCAAAACACAAAATTATATCCAATGCATCATGTACAACAAACTGTCTTGCTCCGATAGCAAAAGTAAACCGGTCTCATGACCACCATTCATTCATATACGAATGATCAGCGCATACTTGATCTTCCCCATAAAGACCTGAGAAGGGCCAGAGCAGCTGCCCTGTCCATGATTCCAACAACTACGGGAGCTGCCAAAGCAGTCGGGCTTGTCCTTCCCCATTTAAAGGGTAAGCTTGATGGTATGGCAATCAGGGTACCTACTCCTAATGTCTCTGTAGTTGATCTGGTTGCAACTCTTGACAAAGAGGCCACTGCAGAATCAGTAAACGCCGCACTTAAGGAGGCAGCTGACGGACCTCTCAAGGGAATATTGCAGTATTCTGATGGTCCGCTGGTTTCAATAGACCTTAATGGCAACCCCCACTCATCGATACTTGATGCACCTGTAACAAAAGTACTGGAAGGTAATCTTGTCAAGGTACTGTCATGGTATGATAATGAATGGGGTTACAGCACCCGCTTAAAAGACTTGATGTTATATATAGACAGCAAAAGGTAATACACCGTAATGAGCAATGAACTGTCTGTTCCTATAAAGGGAGTTTTAAATAAACTCTC